>JBEEHO010000062.1:0-2561 GCA_041167425.1 Verrucomicrobiota bacterium
ATGGCCTTCGCGTAACTTCTTGCCGCAGAGGGAAGGTCCGATAGTTTTTTTGCCGATTGCGTGGATGTTTTCCAACCCGGGAATTTTTGGTAAATGGGTTCGCAGTTCTCGAGCTGCGCGGCATCGCAGGGAGGAACGTCGAGGCGCTTCCCATTCAAGCGATAGGCGACGCATACCCGGATCGGGTCTATGCCATCGAGCCCATCAAGATTCGTCACGGCAAGTTCGTCGATCCCGTTGAGCATCGTCGCATAGCGAGTCGCGACCGCATCAAACCAACCGCACCGTCGGGCCCGGCCCGTAGTCGCGCCAAACTCGCGGCCCATCTCGTGAAGGACCTTCGCCAGACTGGAATCTTCGGTCGGCAACGCCCCTTCGCCGACTCTGGTAGTGTAAGCCTTCATCACTCCCAGAACCAAATCCATCCGATGCGGCGGAACTCCCGAGCCGGTGCAGGCGCCGCCCGCCGTCGTGTTCGAGGAGGTCACGTACGGATAAGTCCCGTGATCGATGTCGAGAAAAGTCCCCTGCGCACCTTCGAATAGAATTTCTTTCCCGTGCTGCAATGCGCGATGCAGATAGACGACCGTATTCGTGACGAACGGCCGCAATTTCTGACCGGCTTGGAGATACCGTTCGTTGACCTCGCGATAATTAATCGTCTTCGCCCCGAGCGCATCAAGGATGCTGTTATTTTCGCGGACCTTGGCCTGCAGCTTTTTTGAAAATACAACGGGCTGCATCAAATCCGACATCCGGAGACCAGTGCGAGCCGCCTTATCGCCATAGGCGGGCCCGATGCCGCGCTTCGTCGTCCCGATCCTGGCGCGGCCTTTCCGGAGCTCGCGCTGTTCGTCGAGCGAACGGTGATAGGGCAAAACCAGATGAGCGCAGTCACTGATCAATAAATTTTTCCCGATGTGCACGCCGAGTTTTCGGAGACCCTCGATTTCATCCACGAGGGCGACCGGATCGATGACCACGCCGTTGCCGATGACACAGACCTTTCCTCGCCGAAGAATTCCCGAAGGGATCAGGTGAAGAATGTATTTCGTGCCGCGATGGATGACGGTGTGACCGGCGTTATTGCCGCCCTGGCTGCGTACCACCACGTGCGCCTTGGCTGTAAGGACATCGATGATCTTCCCCTTCCCCTCATCGCCCCACTGCGCGCCGATCAGAATTGTGTTCGCCATGAAATAAACAAATGACAACAAATTGTCCCGATGCATCCGGCCGGACACATTCGGGACTGCGCAAAATGATAGGATGCGCGGATGCGGCTGCAACAAGTTTCCCGAGGCGCGCGGGCCCGCCGTCATCCCGAGCCGCGGAGACGGCGAGGGACCTCCCAGTCGCAACTTGCATTACTCAAGAAAGGCAACGGGGATTCGAAAGCAGCGCCTAACACTTCGCGGAAGCGCTCACCGCTTTCGCCGTACATCTCCACGCTTTCGCGGTACATCTTCACCAAACTTCGCCTGACGCGTCGTTTGCTCCAGTAACACTTTCCACGACGGTGACGTCCTCCGCCGTCTTGCGCGGCTCTGGGTGACAGCTCAACGCGCTCATATTCTCCCCGTTGAAACGGAGACTGCAGTCATGCCGAAAAAAAGCATTGTCAGGCGTTCCGTCACCCCTCTACTCTCGGCTTATGCGCACTATCCTTCTTATCATTCTGATTCTTCTGCTCATCGGAAGCCTGCCCACGTGGGGCTATGCGCCTGCCGGCTGGGGTTATTATCCAGGCGGCGGTTTGCTCCTCCTGATTATTCTCGTTGTCCTGCTGGTGAAAGCCTAGCCGGTCCCCACTGGCTGATCGTTAGGCGCCGCCGGCCGCTTCGAGCAGGCGGGTGGAGCTTTTTGGCTTCGAATGATTTCTCAGCGAGTTGTGCTGGAGATCGCCCGTTTCAGCGCCGCGGCGGACTCGGCGTTGCTGCGTTTGCGCGCGGAAAAATTGGGCGCGCTATCGAAGTGATACGCGGAGTCGTGCGCGAAAGTATTCATCGCGACCTTGAAATTTGCTCCGCCGCCCGAGAGATGCCGGTGTGAAGCAATGAATTGGCTTGGGTCGTAGTAGTTGCTGAAATTCTTTTGGAATTTCGACCGGCTCATTCCGATCTCGAGGTTCTTCCGGATTTCAAGATGCAGGTGCGCATCGTATTGGCCATGCGCCGTTCCCATGGTCGCGATCTGCTGACCACGCATGACTCTCTGGCCGCGGCTCACCAGCATTTTATTTAAATGGCCATAGAGCGAATCGATATGTTTGATCATTCCGTTTTCGCGATACGCATGCCGCACAATCACGACGTTTCCCCAGCCCAGATGCACATCGCGCGCGAAGACCACGATACCGTCGCCGACGCAATAAATGGGATCATTGAAGTCGGTGTCGCCGCCGCGAACTCCATCCCAATCTTCGCCCATGTGCCCGCCCGAGCGAAAACCGCGGGCTTTGTAATAACCTTCGGCCTCAGGTTTCCCCACCGGAAAATCGAAGCCATCCGCGAGCTTGGTAAAAGCCATTTCCATCGGTCCGTTGGTCAGTTGCACGTTCA
>JBEEHO010000063.1:0-3234 GCA_041167425.1 Verrucomicrobiota bacterium
CATCATTCTGCCGCTCGATTTCCCGAAGGTCCCTGAGATCGAAAGGCCCGAGCAGGCATTGGAATACGAGCTCGACGAGTTACAGCATTGGGATCGCGCCCCCAGCAATCCTGGCCGCCTGGCCGAGGCCGGCATTCCCATCGCTTTCACGGCAGAAAGGCTCGAGAAACCGGAAAAGGAATTCTGGTCCCATCTCAGGCTGGCCGTGCGTCGCGGTTTGAGCAAGGACGCCGCCCTGGCTGCCTTAACCACCACACCGGCGGAAATGTTTGGCGTGGCTGACCGGCTTGGAACTATTGCACCCGGCCGTATTGCCAATCTCGCCGTTGCCAGCGGCGATCTGTTCGCCAGCGAAGCGAAGGTTCTCACGACCTGGGTTGACGGCTATTTCTATGACACGGACTCAGCCAGCGAACGTGATCCTCGCGGCACCTGGGAGGTTGCGTCGGAAGGAAAAGCGCTGCCGTTGATCGTGGAAGGAGAACTGGACAAGCTGGACGCAAGGCTGGCAGGAGAGAAGGCCACCTTGTCCGCGAAAGAAGACACGGTCCTGCTGGTAGCTCCCGCAAAATTGTTTGAGAAAGGCGAAGGTTCCATCCGCCTCTCCGGGCGAATTTCAGGGGAAGCGATTTCCGGCAGCGGCGAGACCCCTGCCGGCGCCACGATTCGCTGGAACGCCAAGCGAACCGCTGCTTACACTCCCGCCAAGAAACCGGACGAGAAGCCGTCGCCGCTGGATAAGCCCCTCGATTTTCCTGAGACCTATCCGGCCGGTTCGTTTGGACGCATCGGGCCGCCAGAGCAGCCGCACGCGGTCCTCATTCAAGGCGCTACGATTTGGACCTCAGGTCCACAAGGCACCATCCAGAACGGCGACGTACTTGTCACTGACGGCAGGATTGCAGGAGTGGGCCCTGGCTTGAAAGCGCCAGCGGGCGCTACAGTCATTGACGGCAAAGGCGTGCACGTTACGCCGGGCATTGTTGATTGCCATTCGCACACCGCGATCAGCAAAGGTGTGAACGAAGGCAGTCACGCGGTTACCTGCGAAGTGCGCATCGGCGACGTGATTGATGCGACCGATATTGCGATCTACCGGGAGCTGGCCGGCGGCGTGACCGCGGCCAATGTCCTGCATGGTTCAGCCAATCCGATCGGTGGCCAGAACCAGGTGATCAAGTTTCGCTGGGGAGCGTTGCCGGAAGAGTTGAAATTTGCCGAGGCCATGCCGGGAGTAAAGTTTGCCCTGGGCGAGAACGTAAAACAGTCGAACTGGGGCGATAAGTTCAAGACGCGTTACCCGCAAACCCGCATGGGTGTCGAACAACTCATCCGCGATCGTTTCCGCGCCGCGCTCGAATACGATGCCGCGCAAAAGAAAAAGGATGGACTGCCGCCCCGCCGCGATTTGCAGCTCGAAGCGCTGCTCGAGATTGTTAATGGAAAACGCCTCATCCATTGTCACTCCTACCGCCAGGATGAAGTGCTGATGCTTCTGCGGGTAGCCGATGAGTTCAAGATCAAGATCGGAACCCTGCAGCATATTCTCGAGGGTTATAAAGTAGCGGACGAAATTGCGAAGCATGGCGCGGGCGGTTCTACCTTTGCTGACTGGTGGGCCTACAAGTGGGAAGCCTTCGATGCTATTCCAGACAACGCCACGATGATGCATGGCCGTGGCGTCCTGACATCCGTTAACTCCGACAGCGGCGATCTCGCGCGGAGGCTGAATACTGAGGCTGGCAAGTCTATGAAATACGGAGGCATGCCCGCGGATGAAGCTTTGAAGCTGGTTACGATCTATCCGGCGCGCCAGTTACACATTGAGGCGAAGACGGGCTCCCTGGAAGCAGGCAAGGACGCCGACTTCGTTATCTGGAACGGTAACCCGCTCTCTAACTATACCAGCGTGAAGCAGACCTGGATTGATGGGCGCAAATACTTCGATCGCGCCGATGACACTGAAGCACGCAAGGCCTTCGCCGCGCAACGAGAGGCACTTATTCAAAAGGCGCTGCCCGAACGTCTGAAGGAG
Organism: Verrucomicrobiota bacterium; assembly: GCA_041167425.1. Lineage (GTDB taxonomy): Bacteria > Verrucomicrobiota > Verrucomicrobiia > Chthoniobacterales > UBA10450 > AV80. The sequence continues at coordinate 2,036 of JBEEHO010000063.1, forward strand.
TTAGGCGCCGGCGGGAAGGACAGCGATTCAAAAGAGAAGAAGCCCGAGGACAAGGAAGCCAAAACTGCCGCTGTTCAACCGCACCGGGAGCACGAGCTGGAGTCGCTTTATGGCAACGGGAGCGACAAGCACACCTGCACGGAGCGATAGCTTAAGTATGACACTTCTCCGTTTTTCCCTATCCGTTACTACCGCGCTTACTCTCTGGGGCATGCTTCCTGGTGCGCGCGCCTCGGATAACATTCCCGCGCCAGCCCAGGCGAAACCCATTGCGCTAAAAGGCGCGACCATCCATCCGGTCAGCGGACCGGAAATTCCTTCCGGCACGATCGTCTTTGATCAGGGAAAGATCACGGCCGTCGGTGCTGACGTCCCGATTCCCGAGGGCGCGGAAGTTACCGATGCCTCGGGGAAAGAGATCTATCCCGGTTTCATTAGCGCGAATAGCGTCCTGGGTCTGATCGAAATCGGCGCGGCGCGAGCGACCGTCGACATCGAAGAAGCGGGCGCGATCAACCCGAACGTTCGGAGCATCAGCAGCATTAACCCTGACAGTGAGTTGATCCCGGTTGCGCGAAGTAACGGGATTCTCACGGTCCACGCGGTGCCGGAAGGCGGGATCGTTTCCGGCCAATCCGCGGCGATTCGCCTGGATGGCTGGACGCCGGAGCAAATGACAGTCCGTTCTCCAGCCGCGATGCACATGGACTGGCCGAACCTAACGATCAATCGTAATCCCCGGGCGCAGAAATCGGTCAAGGATCAACAGAAGGATATCGACAAGGCGCATAAGCTGATTCGTGAAAACTTCCAGAGCGCGCGCTCCTACTGGCAGGCGCGGAAAAGCGGCGCTCCCGGTTTCAAATCGGACCTGAGATGGGAAGCTCTTATGCCTGTCTTCGATGGCACTCTTCCGCTATTCGTCCACGCCGAGACGGTCGCCCAAATAGAAGACGCCCTTGCCTGGGCCAGGGAAGCGCAGCTGAAGATTGTGCTGGTAGGAGCCCATGATGCCTGGCGCATGGCCGCCCAGTTAAAGGAGACCGATACCGCGGTCATCGTTACTGTCCCGACCGCGTTGCCGTCGCGCCGTGATGACGGGTACGACAGCGTCTTCGGCAATGCGGCCAAACTACACGAGGCTGGCGTCCGTTTTTGCATTTCCATGAACGGGCGGGAATCGGAAGCGCCCAACGAGC
>JBEEHO010000064.1:0-3927 GCA_041167425.1 Verrucomicrobiota bacterium
AACTCGCCGCTCGCCGAATCGACAATTATGGGAGTCGCCTGCGGCCTCGCTTCCTACGGCAAGCGGCCCGTGTTCGAATTGCAATTCATCGACTTCATCGGGCCGGGCTGGAATCAGCTCGTGACCAATCTCTCAACGCTGCGCTGGCGTTCCTTCGGCACGTGGACATGTCCGGTGGTGATCTACGCACCGTATGGCGCGTATCTGCCCGGCGGAAGTTTGTGGCACAGCCAGGCGAACGAAGCCGCGCTGGCACATTTCCCGGGGATCAACGTCGCCATTCCGAGCACGCCGGAGGATGCCGCCGGTCTTTTGTGGACGGCGATGCATTGCGAAGATCCGACCTTCGTCCTCATCCCGAAGCATCTTCTTTGGGCGGAGCACGAATCGGCCGAGCCGGTGCGCGCCGTGCCATTGGGCGTCGCGCGCAAGCGCAACAGCGGCTCCGACGTCACGCTGATTGCGTGGGGCAACACCGTCGAGAAATCACTCGAAGCGCTGGAGGAAATCGGCGACGAAGTGAGCGTCGACTTGATCGACCTGCGCTCGATCGTTCCGTGGGATCGTGCGGCGATTGAGGAATCGGTCCGGCGCACCGGCCGCCTCGTGGTGGTGCAGGAGGACAGCGAAAATTGCAGCGTCGGCCAAATGATTCTCTCGCACCTGTCCGCCATGCCGGACGTTTGGAGTGAGCTGACCGCGCCGCCGATTCTCGTTAGCAAAACAAATGTCATGATCGGCTACAACCCGATCTACGAATATGCGGCCTTGCCCGATGTGAAGCGCATCGTTGCGGCCGTGCGGCACTCGATGAGCGCGATGGACGCGGCCCGCCCGCGTGCCATGGTCCCGGCGATGCCAGCCAAACTTTCACGGCCCGAGGGCGGGCCGGCTCCACCGAAACAGCCAGCGAAGAGCCGAAGTTCGCAGCCGATCACCATCCCGATCATGGGCGAAGGAATTCGGAACGCGAAAGTCGTTACACTGCTGAAGAAACCCGGTGACACGATCGAGCTCGACGATCCGCTTTGCGAAGTCGAAACCGACAAGGCCGTGTATCCCATCGAATCTTCGTTCGCCGGCACGATGGGCGAATGGAAAACAGAAGTCGGCGCGACAGTCGAGATCGGTCAGGAGATCGGAAATATTCTCGCGGAAGGAAATTCTCTCGCGGACCAATTTGAAAACGCCGCGGAAACATCGTCGCAACAAAATCAAAACGGCGAGAACGAACCTGCAACTGCTGGCGTGTTGCCCGCAAAGCGCGAGGCCCAGACGACACGCCCGCAGCTCCAGAAGCAAGTGACGGCGATCGAGCCCGCTCTCTCACCCACGATTGTGCGGCGACTCGGTCGTGTCGTGCCCGCGAATCTGCAGATCGATGCGCAATGGAAAGCGATCCGCCAGGCGCGCGATGCAGCCAAGAAACAGGATGGGAAAAAAGCAGCGTCGCCTTCCGTGATGCTCGCGTGGGCGGTCGTGAGGGCGATGGAAAAACACGCGCCGTTCCGCCGCATCATCCTGGACGACGATCGCATCATCGAGAACGATGAATTCGATCTCGGCATCGCCGTCTCACTCGAGGACGACCGCCTCGCCACCGCGGTCGTGACGCAGGCGAACAAGCGCGACTGGCCGGATTTTGTGCAGCGCTACAATCAAACCGTCGAGGAAACTCGCGGTGGCCGGGTGGATGCGGTAAATGCGCCGATCGTGATCAGCAGCCTGGGCGCATTCGGCGTGCGCGCCGCCGCGCCGATCGTCGTGCCGCCATCAGTGGGGACCTTGTTTATCGGTTCAGCGCATTACGAAACATCCGGCGACGGAAAAAAATCGACGGAAGTCATTACCCTGTCGCTGACCTTCGATCATCGCGTGGTCAACGGGGCCGGCGCCGCGAATTTCGTGCACGATATCAAGGAACTAATCGAGACGTTCGCCATCCCCGCCGGGACAGTTGCGCGCAAATAAATTATTTCGTGCGCTGAATGTAAGCCGTCACCTGCTCTTCCAGAATCTCCAGTGGCAGGGCGCCATTCTTGAGCACGGCGTCGTGAAATTCGCGCTGATCGAATTTCTGTCCCAGCTCCGTTTGCGCGCGCATGCGCAATTCCTGGAGCTTTAGCATTCCCACTTTGTAGGCGCAGGCCTGCCCCGGATTCACGATGTAGCGCTCGATCTCCGCGGTTACCTCCTTCTCACCCATCCCGGTTTTCTCGCGCATGTAAGCGATCGCCTGTTCGCGCGGCCAGCGCTTGGCGTGGATGCCTGTATCCACCACCAGGCGCACCGCGCGAAAAAGCTCGGCCTGCAATCGCCCCAGATCGCCGAACGGATCGCCCTCGTACCAACCCGCCTGCTTCGCCAGCCATTCTGTGTAGAGCGCCCAGCCTTCCTGATAAGCGGTAAACGGAATCAGCTTTCGAAATTGCGGCAGCCCCTTTAATTCCTGCGCGGTGGAAATCTGCCAGTGATGCCCGGGCACTCCTTCGTGATAAGCGAGCGTGGGCATGGCCCATTTCGAGACTTCGGTCATGTCGCGGAGGTTCGCGTAGAAAACGCCCGGGCGGCTCGCGTCGAGTGACGCGCCCTGATAGTAGGCGCCGGCCGAGGTCGCCTCCTTGAACTCCGGCACGCGCCGCACTTCGAGCCTCGCCGTCGGCACCGTTGCAAATAATTCTTTGCAGCGCTCCGTCGCTGTGGTGATCAGGCGCGTGTATTCGGCGAGGGCATCCGCGCGTCCCTTGTCGTCATTGGAGAAATGGAATTGCGGGTCCTTCCCGAGCGTGTCCATCGCTTCGCCAATGCTTCGGCCGCTGAATCCGTTCACGTCCAGAAGGCCGCGCATTTCCGCTTCGATCCGCGCCACCTCGCGCACCCCGAGATCGTGCACTTCCTGCGGCGGAAGTGTCGTGGTGGTGTTCTTGCGCAACGCATAAGCATAAAAGGCATCGCCGTCCGGCAGCTTCCAGACGCCATCGTCCGTCGTGGTCCTGGGCAGGAGGCGGGTGAAATAATCGATCAGCTTTTGATAAGCGGGATAAACCCGATCAATCATCGCAGTCTCGACCCGCTTTTGGAAGGCCGCGCGCTGTTCGTCCGTCAATCCGCCGATCTTCGCCGCGCGCGTCTTGAAGGAGGTCGCGATAATGTTTTCCGCGGCGGGCTGCGCCACGAAACCGCTCATCTCCTTGAGGACCTTTTCCACCACGAAGCGCGGCGGGATAATTCCCTTTTGCTCGCGCAACCGCAGGCCCTCGAGCAGTTGATCGAACTTCGTCCCCACGGCATTGAGCCGCTGGACATAGTAGTCGCAATCGCGCGGTGCCCCGAGCCGGTGGATGTTCGCCATGAACGACGGCAACTCATTCTGCACGCCGAAAAGCTGGTTCACCGGATAGTTATGCCACTGGTACTTTTCGCCCTCGAGTTCGCGGTCGATATACCAATCGAGAATGTGAGTGGAAAGGCGCTGCGACGGCGTCTGCCGGTCGATCGAATAGGCGCGCAGGTCCGCCAGATTTTGCCGAGCGCGATCGTACTGGCGTTGTTGATGCGCGGGCGACACATCGCCGAGCTTGCCGTTGTGGCCGGTGATCCCGAATTGCTCCACCAACCCGAGCGACGAGAGGAGCTCCGGCTCCTCGAACAGCACCTGCGCGAAAACTTTTTCGTAAAAGAGATTCAGGCTCCAGGGACGGAACCAGATGAGATTGACCAGGAATATGGCCGCCACCAGGAGCAACACCGCCACGATCCGCAGCGTCCATTTCAAGATGCGTCTGAACATGCGCGAGTTTTGCCTGCCCCGCCCGATCGGGCAATCCAAACTTCTTCGCACTGACCTGGAGAGCGCGACTGTCCGCGCGCGCTCGCGGATTAATTATCGCACCGCGCATATTGAATCCGGGTAGCGCACGCGTCTCG
>JBEEHO010000065.1:0-3000 GCA_041167425.1 Verrucomicrobiota bacterium
GGCGAGGGACCTCGCAAGCGCTCTCGCGCAGACGGCGAGGGACCTCGCAAGCGCTCTCGCGCTTCCGCGCCAGATCACGCGTCTACCTCGAGCTCCGCCCTGGTTATTTTGCGTGACGAAATCTACAGGTGTGAGGTCCCTCGCCGTCTGCGCGGCTCGGGATGACATGCAGCTATTTCGAATGCGCGTAGATCGCGAGGCCGATGACCAGCACAATGATCGCGGCGATCACCGCGAGCGTGATCTTGATCCAGCTCAATGGATAACGGCCGGCAATCGAACCGGTGTAGCCATTAACCACGACCTGAAAAGTCCTGGCGCCATACGTGTAGGCGACGAGCCAGATCGGAACCAAGATGTGCTTGAAAGTCTGGGCCGAAAAATCCGAGGCGACATTCAGATTGCGTTGCGTGTCGCCCGGCACTTCCTTCGAGCAAAGATCGCGTGTCTTGCGCTCCATGATCTCGCGCGAATTTTGCGCGGCCGCGGCCAGGTCTATCTGGTATTGCTCGACCACCCACCCGGAAAGGAAACTGGGATCGTACGGTTTCAAATCGGTCGTGGTGGGGAACGGCTCGATTTTCCGCAGGAGTTTTTCGTCGACCCCGCGCGAAGCCGGCACCAGCTCATCGTCGAAGAAATGATCGAGCGACCCCGAGCTTGGGACCCAACGCGTCTTCTGCACCTGGCGTGTCTGCGATTTGCCGTCCGAGTCGGTGTAACTCTCGGTGACGTAATAATAGTAGCCGGATTCCGCGGTCCAATCAGCGTGAACCTGCGCGTCAAAAGTCCAATACGGAATGTAAATTCCCCGCACTGTATCGGTCAGCGCTTTTCCTTTTAGCGCGTTCGGCGCGAACCAGCGGTCGCCATACCATTTGCGGACACGATCGCGCACGTCGGGTTCCGGCAGCTTGAATTGAAGCAAGCACTCCGGACGGATGGGCGCCTTGATCTCCTCATAAGGAATGAGCGCGGCCGAGCCGCAGAATTCACAGCGCTGTCCCACCCGGGTCGAATCGAAAACGGAAATGGCCTGGCAGCTCTGACATTTAACGGATGTTTTTTCCGCCTGCCATCCGCGCTTCTCTTCGCTTACCGCGCTCAAGGCCGCGGCGAGATCGTTCTCGGTCGGAGTAACCTTCGCACCTTCTTGCGGCAGCGGCGGCGGCAGGACCGTATTGCAAAATGGACAGACCAGCGCCTGCTTCGCCGGATTCCATTCGGCCGCGCCGCCGCAGGCAGGACACGCCTGTTTTTGTCGCGCGATAATTTCTGCCATGACAGCCCGCGCGGCTAGCTCTTCAGGAACTCATCCATCGCCGCGCGCGTGACGCGCCAGGTCGATCCGATTTTTTTCGCCTTGAGATCGCCCGCTTCGATCGTGGCAATGACGTCGCCTTCGCTCACCCCGAGAACATTCGCCACGTCGCCCGGGCTGAGTAATTCCGGGAGGCCCGTCGCGGTTTTCGGTGGCGGCGGTGGCTCGACCGGCGCGGGAGGTGAAACGCCCGGGGTCGCTTGCGGCCCGAGCACTCCGCCCTGCTGTTGCATCATCTGCTGTGCCATCGCCATGCCCACCGCCATTTCCGTGGCGAAACCGCCGGCGCTGCTTCCGCCCGGTTGCGTCATTCCCTGGCCCATCTGGAACTTTACGAAATCATTCAGGTTCCCCACCGCCGCCATCGAAGAACGCTTATCGATCGCTGCCTCGACTTCCGGCGGCAGACTCACGTTCTCCAAAATGAAGCTGGTCAATTCGAGACCGTACTTGGCATTCGTCACGGGGTTGATCAGCGGCAGCAAGGCCGCCCCGACTTCGCTGTAGCGCGACGCCACGTCGAGCACCGGAATTTTTGAGTGCGCGAGCGCTTCACTAAAGAGGCTGACAATGCGAGAACGCATCGTGTCCGCGAATTCATCCAGGCGAAAATGCTGATCGCTTCCCGCCACTTCTTTCAGGAACAACTTAGGATCGGTGATCCGGAAATCGTAAGTCCCGAACGCCCGCGCCCGCACGATCCCGAAATCGTTGTCACGCATCATCACCGGGTTCGACGTTCCCCATTTGTTGCCGGTGAAAAGACGCGTGCTGACATAGTAAACATCCGCCTTGAATGGCGTTTCGAAGCCGTACTTCCACCCCTTCAGCGTCGTCAGCACCGGGATGTTATCCGTGGTCAGCGTGTGCTTGCCCGGCTGGAACGTGTCGCCGAATTGGCCCAGATAAACGAATTGCGCGACCTGCGATTCACGCACGATCAATTGCGCGCCGTTCTTGATTTCCTTGTCGTTGTCCGGCCAGCGGAAGCTGAGCGTATCGCGCGAATCATCGGTCCATTCGATGATTTCGATCAACTCGCCTTTGATGAAGTCCATGAGTCCCATAAGATAATCTGTCTTTCTAAAATTGAGGCCGCGTCGCGGCTTTAGACAATGGCTCCAATCATCCAAAAAGCGAGAGCGCCGTTGGTTCCTTGCAATTCAAAACGCCGTGGGGCTGGGGTGGCCGGCCACGCAGCGCGAGCGCAATTTCAAATCGGCTTTCGCCCCGTCGCACCAAATGGATCTTCGCTTGCCTGACTGACGATTAGTTCCATAATGGAGATCGCGCCTTCCGGGAATGCGCTTTTTTTGGGGGTATAGCTCAGTTGGTAGAGCGCTTCGTTCGCAATGAAGAGGCCAGGGGTTCGAATCCCCTTACCTCCACCAATTTCGCGTCTGCGAAATTCAAACAACCTTCAGGGGATGAGAACGCAGTTCGACTGGTGGGGCGCGCTAGCGGAGGGTTCTAATCCCGCTCCTGCGGGATCACTTGCCAGAGGCGCCGCGAAGCAAGCCAATCCCCTTACCTCCACCAATTTCGCGTCGCTAATTATCGAGCTTGTAGGCTTCGGAGAGGCCTATGCCGGTGGTGCGACCGGCGCCGCGCATGATCGAGGTGTAGTTGCCGGGCGTCAGGCTCAGCAGGATGGCAGACTCACGACTATCGCCCGGGGC
>JBEEHO010000066.1:0-8740 GCA_041167425.1 Verrucomicrobiota bacterium
CAGGTCAAGCTGCAGGATTATCTCCGCACGCGAAAAGAGAGTCTCCTCGCCAGCATCGTTTCCAAGGGCGCACTCGACAAAGATCTGGAAGGCGAGCTCTCCGCCGCCCTCGATGAATTCAAATCGACCTGGCAATGATTTGTCTGATCGGCGCTCAATCAATGTCTTCTCGTGCCAAGCTCGATAACGTGGAAGCCGCGATCTACCTGGTCCGCGGAGAACGCGTGATGCTCGACTCGGATTTGGCAGCGATCTACGGAACCAGCACCACGAGGCTTAACGAACAGCTTCGTCGAAATCGCCGGCGCTTTCCCGAAGACTTCGCGTTCCAGCTCAGTCCTGAAGAGCTCAAACGTTTGATATCGCAGATTGCGACATCAAAAAAAGGCCGGGGCGGACGGCGAAAGTTGCCATGGGTCTTCACAGAGCATGGTGCAATTATGCTGGCAAGCGTGCTCAACAGCCCCGTTGCGATTCAGGCCAGCGTCCGCGTGGTGCGCGCATTCGTGGGTTTGCGCGAAATGGTTGCCAGCGACGCGCAATTGGGGGGAAAGCTCAAGGAGTTGGAGCGCCGGCTGGATTCCCATGACTTAGCGATTGTCGATCTTTTCGCGGCGTTGAAGCGATTGCTGGAGCCGCCAGCGAAACCGAAACGCGAGATTGGTTTTCATGTGCGTGAACGCGCGACTCGTTATCGGACGACGAAAAGATTTTAGACAATGGCCAACACCCAAGACATACGACGCCGGATCAAATCGATCCGCAATACCGCGCAAATCACGAAGGCGATGCAAATGGTCGCCGCGTCGAAAATGCGCAAGGCGCAGAATCTCGCGCTAGCCGGCCGGCCGTATTCGACGTTGATGAACCGCGTTCTCGTTTCGCTCCAACAGCGCACCGATCATAAACTTCATCCGCTCCTGCAAATCCGTGAAGTGAAGAAGGAGCTCGTCGTCGTGATCAGCACCGACAAGGGACTGGCCGGCGCGCTCAATACAAACCTCCTGCGCGAGGCGGCTAATTTTGATTCAAACAAAACGAGCTACGTCGTGGCCGGTCGCAAGGCTCGTCAATTCCTCGCCCGCACCCGGCGGGATATGATGGCTGACTTCGAATTGAAAGACGCGCCCTCGTTTCCGGAGACAAAGGAAATCGCCAAGTTCTGCGTGGAGAAATTTCTGAGCGGCGAAGTCGATAAAGTCTCGGTGCTCTACACCCACTTCGTTAACACCATCAACCAGAAGCCGGTCGTGCGAACGCTGCTGCCGATTTCCAGTTTCGAGTTGCCTCAGGTGCCGGCGGAGGGCGCGACTCCGCAGGACAGCACCGACCCAATGCTCGGTTATCTTTTCGAGCCAACACCGGAGGGGGTGCTCGACGTGATGCTGCCCTACTATCTCCATTACCAGGTTTTCCAAATGATCCTGGACGCGCGTGCATCGGAACATAGCGCGCGCATGGTCGCGATGAAGAACGCGACCGATAACGCGAAGCAGTTCATCAAGGATCTCACTCTCGAATACAACAAGATGCGGCAGGCCAGCATCACGACGGAGCTGCTCGAAATCTCGACGGCCCAGATGGCGGTCGGCGCCTAAACCAATTTATGAATAAAGGAAAGATCGTTCAGGTCATCGGTCCCGTGGTGGACGTGGAATTTAAGAACACGTCGGAGTTGCCGCGCATTTACAACGCGCTCGAGCTCGAATATGAGGTCAACGGCAACCCAACCAAACTCACCCTCGAGGTGCAGCAGCATCTCGGGGAAAACTGGGTGCGGTCCATCGCGATGTCGTCGACCGAAGGCTTGAAGCGCGGCATGCCGGTCAACGATACCGGCGGCCCGATCACTGTCCCGGTGGGCGAGGGGACCCTTGGCCGTGTCTTCAATGTAACCGGCGATCCCGTCGATAATCGCGGCCCGGTCACATACACGAAACGTTACCCGATCCATCGCAAGGCGCCGGAGCTGACCGACCAGGACACCGGCTCGACCATTCTCGAGACTGGCATCAAGGTCATCGATTTGATCTGCCCTTTTACCAAGGGTGGAAAAGTCGGCGCGTTTGGTGGCGCGGGCGTGGGCAAGACCGTTGTCATTCTCGAGTTGATCAACAACATCGCGAAAGGGCACGGCGGCTTTTCCGTGTTCGCCGGCGTGGGTGAACGGACGCGCGAAGGCAACGATCTTTACACCGAAATGAGCGAGGCCGGCGTGATCGATCAAAAGGATTTGAGCAAATCGAAAGTCGCGCTCGTTTACGGGCAGATGAACGAGCCGCCGGGCGCGCGTCTCCGAGTCGCGCTCTCGGCCCTGGCGATGACGGAGTATTTCCGTGACGAACGCAACCAGGACGTCTTGCTGTTCATCGACAACATCTTCCGCTTCTCTCAAGCTGGCTCAGAAGTCTCGGCGCTGCTGGGGCGCACGCCTTCCGCGGTCGGTTATCAGCCGACCCTCGCGGCTGAGATGGGCGATCTGCAAGAGCGCATCACTTCGACGAAAAAAGGCTCCATTACTTCGGTGCAGGCGGTCTATGTTCCGGCCGACGATCTCACCGATCCTGCTCCGGCGAATACTTTCGCGCACCTGGATTCGACCATTGTGCTCGAACGCTCGATCGCCGAGCTCGGTATTTATCCGGCGGTCGATCCGCTGGCTTCCACCTCGAAGTCCCTCGCGCCGGATGTGGTGGGCGAAGAGCATTACGCCGTAGCTCGCGGCGTGCAGAAAGTGTTGCAGCGCTACCGCGATCTTCAGGACATCATTGCGATTCTCGGCATGGATGAATTGAGCCCGGAGGACAAACTCTCGGTTTTGCGGGCGCGCAAGATTCAGCGGTTTCTCAGCCAGCCGTTCCATGTGGCCGAAGTCTTTACCGGCACGAAGGGCGAATACGTTTCGATTGCCGAGACCGTGCGCGGGTTCAAAGAAATTCTCGATGGCAAACATGATGAAGTTCCCGAACAGAACTTCTACATGAAGGGCGGCATCGAGATGATCCAGGAAGCTTAGCGCTCGAGCGTTGAATCGTTACAAAGGGAAATTGTGGCAGCGACCTTAAGACTTGAAATCGTTACGCCGGAAACAACGGCGTACTCTGAGGACGTGGAGATGGTCACTCTGCCCGGCGCGGAAGGCGAACTCGGCGTTTATCCGAATCACGTTCCGCTCCTTACTACCTTGAACCCCGGAGAGCTGCGGGTGCTGAAGGGCGGGAAGGAAACTTTCCTGGCCATCGGCGAAGGCTTCGTTGAGATCACGGGTGAGACCGTTTCAGTGTTGACCGACATGGCGCTCGAGCCTTCGGCGATCGACGAACATGCCGCGGAAGCCGCCGTGGCGCGGGCGCAGGCGGCGATGAAAGAGGATCCCGGATCGGAAGGGATCGCGGCAATTCAAGCATCCCTGCAGAAGGCCCTGGCCCAGCTGCACGTGAAGCGTCGGCGGCACAATTAAGTGTAGAGGTGCTTGTGCCAGGCACCTGACCTTATGAACGGGCGCTTGGCACAAGCGCCTCTGCATCATTAGTCTCGCCTCGTGCAACCACCAGACACGCTCGGGATCATCGCCGGCAACGGAGTTTATCCGCGACTTCTCGCTGACGCCGCTCGTGCCGCGGGCGTAAAAAAAATTGTGGCCGCAGCCTTTACCGATGAGACCGACGATCGACTCGCGGGAAAAGTGGATGAAATCAATTGGATGCGCGTGGGCCAGCTGGGAAAATTGATCGCGTGCTTCCGGAGCGCGGGCGTGACCAATGCCATTATGGCGGGGCAGATCGCGCCGAAGAACCTGTTCGATTTGCGGCCGGATTGGAAAACGCTGCTCTTGCTGGCGCGGCTGAAACGTCGCAACGCCGAATCCATCTTCGCCGCGATCGGCGACGAACTGGCCCGCGCGGAAATCACGCTGCTGCCGGCGACTTCCTTTCTCGAAGATTGCCTCGCGCCCGATGGATTAATCGCGGGCCGAAAACTGACGCGACGGGAAGAGGGCGACGTTGCTTTGGGTTTCGAGATCGCGCGGGAAGTCAGCCGGCTCGATATCGGCCAAACGGTCATCGTGAGAAACGGAACGGTGCTGGCGGTGGAAGGTTTCGAGGGAACAAATGAAACGATCAAGCGCGGCGGCGCGCTTGGCGGCAGGAATGCGATCATGGTGAAGGTCGCAAAGCCGAACCAGGACATGCGCTTCGATGTGCCGGTGATTGGGGTCGCGACGCTCGCGGTGGCGGCCGACGCGCACCTGCGAGTCATCGCGATTGAAGCGGGACGAACATTGTTGCTGGAAAAAGACGCCCTCACTGAATTAGCCGGGCGCTCCAACATCTCGATCGTCGCGCGTTGATGGCCTTCTGTAGCCGCGTCCCTGTGGGACGCGTGCGATTGCCGCTTTTCGCAATTGGCGCATCCGCTCATCCTAAAAGCGCGTCAATGCGGCGGTTTGAAACCGCGGGGGCGATTTTAGAATCGCCCTTCCCTATTATTCGCGACCACGCCGCTTCACTAACCTCTCCATAACGAATCTTTTCGTTCCCGGTGCGAACCGGCTGCAATATCTCACCGTCCTTGCTCCACTCGTTAGGCGATTGTTCACGATCAGATTTCCCGCTCCATCCATCTCCGCATACCGCGTTTCGCTAGAGACCATCTTCGGTCTCGTCGCGGCGACAATGGCGCCCGCATCAAAGATCGGCCCGCCGTTTGTCCCGGCGAAATGCGTCCAGAACCAGAGCCAGATTTTGCTCCGGCGTGACAAATAATTTCCCGCCGCCCCACTTTCCTCGAGCTCACGCAGATCCCTCCCGTCAATCAAGAGGTGCGCGCCGGTTGCGATCGGCACCAAAGTCAGCGGAATACTCGAACGCAGCACGGCCTGTGTCGCGGCCGGATCCTTGAATACATTGGCGTCGTGAATTCGGAAGGAGCGAGTGGGGCCAAAGGCGAGGGTCTCTCCCGCGAGCTTGCCGCCCACAAAAATAACGCGCTCGATGCGATTCGCCAAATCCGGATGAAGCTGGAAGAAGGTGGCCAGGTTGGTCAACGGCCCGAGCGCAATGTAAGTCACCTTCCGTTCTCTCAAGGTGACCGCCAGGGCGTCGCTCGCGCTGCTTCGGCGGCCAAGATCGGACGCCGATCCTGCACCAGCGAAAATGTGTTCAACCGTCAGGTTCGCGGGCCGGCCGAACTGCCGAACCAGATCGAGCGCGGCACGCGTCGTGTGGCCGATCGAAGCATTCCCATAAGTCGTGCTCACCCCGGCGATTTGAATCTCCGGGGAATGAAAAGCGAGAACGAGAGCGAAAGCATCATCGACTTCACGGATCGGCGAGCCGATGGAAACATCAGTGTCGATCCAAACTGTCGTCGCATCCGCACCGGCGGCCAGGCAGAGGAGGGCGCCGAGCAGACAAAGTTTGCGCATTCCAGAACTTACCCGTTGCAAATCGCAAGTCGGCACTCGAAAATCAAAATTCTCACGGGGTCTTAGCTCAGTTGGTAGAGCACCGCAATGGCATTGCGGGGGTCAGGGGTTCGAATCCCCTAGGCTCCAGAATTTCAGAAGAAATTCTGGAGCACCTGGGGATGAGAATTTGTTCGACCGGTGGGGCGCGTCACGCGCCAGGGTTCAAAGCGAAGCTCTAAAGCCGAAGGCGAGCATCCGCGCAGCCAATCCCCTAGGCTCCACGGTATTAAACGACAAGGGTTAACATCGAACATTCGAAGTTGATTCAGGCACAGCAGCGCCTTTTTGCTGCGTTCGTCTGTTTGAATTGGATAACCGGTCCTACTGCGACTGGCGGCAACTATTAGTGTTTGTTTCGGCGGGGCCTCGCCGTCCCGTCCGCCGGCTGCGATGCGTTGAGCTCATCATTGTGAGGGGATTCCAGCTTCGTGATTTAACTGTTTATGCGGAGCCGACTCCGATAAAAGCGGTCTAACGGCAAAGTCCGTCGTTCGAATGAACACCAGGAATTTCTTTGCCGAGCTGAAGCGGCGCAATGTCTATAAGGTTGCGGTTGCGTACGCGGTGGTGGGCTGGCTCGTCATCCAGATCAGCTCGACCGTGCTGCCCACGTTCCATTCGCCGGAATGGGTGGTGCAAACGCTGGTGGTTTTGGTGGCGCTCGGTTTTCCGATTGCGCTCGTCCTCGCCTGGGCCTTTGAGTTGACGCCCGAAGGAATCAAGCGTGCGGACGAGGTTGCGCCTGACGAGTCGATCACGCGCAAGACCGGACACAAGCTGGTCAGAATCACAGTGGCGCTGGCGGTCATCGCGGCAGGATTGTTCGCATTTCAATGGTTGCGGCCGACGTCGCTCACGGCGCCGGCTCAGAACGATGCGGTTAAAAACCTCACCGCACCAGCACCGCCGATCCCGGAAAAATCGATTGCCGTCCTGCCTTTCGAAAACCTGAGCAGTGACAAGGAGAACGCTTACTTCGCCGAAGGGATCCAGGACGAAATCCTGACTCGTCTCGCGAAAGTGGCGGACCTGAAGGTTATCTCGCGCACCTCGACCCAGCGGTTCAAGAGCTCGCCTTCTGATTTGCGCGAAATCGCGAAACAGCTCGGAGTGATGAACATTCTCGAGGGCAGCGTCCAGAAATCCAACGATCAGGTGCGCGTGAATGTGCAGCTGATCAATGCCATGACGGACGCGCATCTCTGGGCCGATATTTACGACCGCAAGTTGACCGACATTTTCGCGGTCGAGAGCGACATCGCCAAGACGATTGCGGAAACGTTGCAAGCCAGGTTATCCGGGTCCGAAAAGCGCGCACTCTCGGCCCGTCCGACCGAGAACCCGGACGCTTATCAGCTTTACTTGAAAGGCCGGTTCTTCTGGAACAAACGCACTGCGGCCGACCTGCGAAAATCGATCGATTACTTCAACCAGGCGACCGAGAAAGATCCCAACTACTCACTGGCCTACGCTGGTTTGGCTCAAGCGTGGCTGTTACTGCCCGGCTATAGCGGGGGAGCTCCGCAAGATTGTTTTCCCCAAGCCGAGACGGCAGCAAAGAAAGCGCTCTCGCTCGATGATAACTCAGCTGACGCCCACGCCGCGCTCGGCATGGTTAAGCAACTTTTCGATTTTGACTCCCCGGGAGCGATCGCAGAATTCGAGCGGGCGATCAAACTAGACCCCAATGACGCGACGGCTCATCACTGGTTCGCCAATCATTCCCTCTCGGCGACAGGCCAGATTAACCGCGAGATTTCTGAGATGAAACGCGCTTTGGAACTCGACCCGCTTTCTTTCATCATCAACACAAATCTCGGACAGGCCTATATCTATGCCAATCGCTTTGATGAAGCGATCGCGCAATTGCGCAGGACGGTCGAGATGGACAGTGCTTTCTATTTTACGCACTACATTTTAGGAGAGGCACTGGAGCTCAACGGACAGCTTCCCGAAGCCATGGCCGAGTATCAGAAAGCAATTGCCTTGAACGATGATCCTTTTCCAAAGGCATTGCTCGGTCATCTCTATGGGAAAATGGGACGAAAAGATGAGGCCCGGCAAATTCTCGAACAACTGCGTCAGACGAGAGAACAACGTTACTTCGAAGCTTATGGATTGGCGATAATTTACCTGGGACTTGGCAACCGCGACGAAGCACTCAACTGGCTGGAACAAGGTTATCGTGAGCGAGATGGCTTCAGTATGGCTGTGATCCGCGTAGATCAGTTCCTCGATCCACTGCACGGCGACCCGCGTTTCGAAGCGCTGGCTGAGAAAATTGTTCCGTCACGGGTGTTCGCAAAGCCTACGTCGCCTGCCAAATGAACCCTCGCAACTTCTTCGCCGAGCTGAAGCGGCGCAATGTTTACAAAGTCGCGGTCGCCTACGCGGTCGTCGGCTGGCTCGTTATGCAAGTCGCGGCGACAGTGGTTCCCGCGCTTCATCTCCCGGATGTGATCACCAGTGCGGTTGTCGTGCTGACGTTGCTCGGTTTTCCGATTGCACTCGTCCTTGCCTGGGCCTTCGAAATGACACCAGAAGGGTTGAAGCGGACGGAGAATGTCTCGCCCGACGAAGTCGTCCCGCAGTGGAGCCGCCGGAAGTTCGCTGGCCTTATTATCAGCCTGGCTCTCGCCGCGGCGAGCTTGCTGGCGTTCCAATTTCTGCGCTCAAAATCCGGAACATCTCCCAGTACCGCTTCCTCCATGCCAGCGCCGGCGGTGACCCCGGCTCCCGCCATTCCCGAGAAGAGCGTCGCCGTGCTAGCATTCACGAATCTGAGCGACGACAAGGAGAACGAATATTTCTCTGACGGCATCAGCGAGGAGTTGGGAAACGTGATAGGGCGCGTCCCCGGCCTGCGCGTTTCGGGCCGCAACTCGTCGTTTTATTTTAAGGGCAAGAATGCGACCGCGCAGGAGATAGGCCAGAAACTCGGTGTCGCCTATCTGGTCACGGGAAGTGTGCGCAAGTTGTCGGAGCAGGTCCGGATCACGGCACAGTTGATCAGCGCCGCGGATGGCTTCCAAGTCTGGTCATCGGAGCCGCTGACGCGCGCGTGTAAGGACATCTTCGCGGTGCAGGATGAAATTGCCGGGCTCATCGCGCAGAACCTGAAACTCAAACTGGGTGATACCGGTCGCGTCCCGAAGACTGTGAACCCGGAGGCTCACCGGCTCCTGTTGGAAGGCCGGCACTTCTGGAATCTGCGAACGCAGGAAGGCTTCGCACGGGCGGAAGCTACCTATACCAAGGCGCTGGAGATCG
>JBEEHO010000067.1:0-5092 GCA_041167425.1 Verrucomicrobiota bacterium
CCGTCTGCGCGGCTCGGGATGACGTGCCAACGAGTTTGGGAAAGTACGGATTTGACGCTCTACATCCGATTCGCATCAGTGGTTCGTAGTACTTACGCGTCGAAACGCGGGTGTTCGTGGAAGGAAATCTTATGGCAAATGAACTATCAGGCAAAAAAGTGGCGATTCTGGCGGCGGACGGATTCGAGCAGGTGGAACTGACAAAACCGCGCGCAGCCCTTGATGAAGCGGGCGCAACGACCACGGTGGTTTCGCTTAAATCAGGAAAAATCCAGGGAATGAATCACGCGGACAAGGGCGATCCGGTGCCGGTGGATCAGACGCTGGCGGACGCCAGGCCGGAAGAATTCGACGCGCTCATGATCCCGGGCGGCCTGATGAATCCTGATTCGTTGCGTTCCTCGGAAGAGGCGCTCGAGTTCGTGCGCCATTTTTTTCGAGAAGGCAAACCGGTCGCTGCCATCTGTCACGCCCCGTGGGTCCTGATCGACGCAGGTGTAATTCGCGGCCGGACCGTCACCTCATGGCCCGCCATCAAAACCGATGTGCGGAACGCGGGCGCGAATTGGGTGGACCAGGAAGTGGTGGTGGACAACGGCCTCGTCACCAGCCGCAAACCGGACGATATCCCCGCGTTTAACAAGAAGATGATCGAGGAATTCTGCGAGGGCCGGCATACGGGAACGTCTGGCACTGCCTCGGCCGAATTGGAAACCTAGACCTTAATTGCCTTGCAAGTTTTCGCGTCAACCTTGCAAAGTTTCATGATCGCGAGGCGCTCCCATGACCACCGCCAACAAAATCACCGTGGTGCGGATTCTGATGATCCCGGTCTTCGTCACGCTGGCGATTTATTACGGACAAAGTATTCAAGAAGGTAACCCGCAGGATTGGGAACGCTTCGCCGCCATCGCGGTCTTCCTGCTCGCCGCGGTGAGCGATGGCCTCGATGGCTACGTCGCGCGGCGCTACAATCAACGCAGCTCGCTTGGCATGATCCTCGATCCGATCGCGGACAAAGGTTTGCTCCTGAGCGGCATCATCACGCTCAGCATCAGCAACTGGAGCACGGTCGATTTTCATTACGGAAAATTTCCCGCCTGGTTTCCGGTGCTGGTGATCACGCGCGACGCGGTCATTCTGGTTGGGAGCGCGGTGCTTCATATTCTAAACGGCAAGGTCCGCGTCCGGCCCAGCTGGACAGGAAAGGTGGCGACGGTTTTGCAAATGGCCGCGATTGCCTGGGTCATGTTGCAGCTGAAACTGCTGCCCTTGCTCTATGTCGTCTTTGCGGCGGGATTGTTCACCCTGGTGTCCGGCATGATTTACGTCCGCGACGGGGTGCGACAATTAACAGCTCAAGGTCACGCCAACGCAAAAGTGGGTTAACGTGGCAGCGTGATCGCAGCCAAAGACCGAAAGAGCACGCCCCCGAGCGTGGGCAAAGTCGCCATTGTCGGCCGGCCGAACGTCGGCAAGTCGGCGCTTTTCAACCGGCTGGCCGGCCGGAATATCGCAATCGTGCACGATCAACCCGGCATTACCCGGGACCGGTTGGCGGCTCCGTGCGTGCGAGGGCAGCGACCATTTGTCGTTTGGGACACCGGCGGAATCGGAGGCGCGGGTGAAGTTGAGCTGAGGACGCAAGTCCGCAGTTCCGCGGACGCGGCGATGCGCGAAAGCGACATGATTCTTTTTGTGGTCGACGCGCAGGATGGGCTTACGCCGATCGATCAGGAGCTCGCCAGAATTTTGCGCAAATCGAAGACGCCAGTCGTGATGGTGATTAACAAGATCGATCACCCGAACCACGAAGATCTGGAAAATGATTTCATGCGTCTGGGTTTTGCTCATTCCATCCCGATCAGCGCAGCGCATGGCCGTGGCATTTCCGGCCTTCTCGAAATCATCGATGGTCTCCTGCCGGCTTCCGATGCGATCACTTCCGAAAGCCTCCGCGAGCCGGGCGATCAACGAGCACCGGTCGACCATCCGCTCGCTCTCGCGATTGTCGGAAGGCCGAATGCGGGAAAATCGTCGCTGATCAATTCCGTCCTGCGCGATGCGCGCACCATCGTGAGCGAACTGCCAGGCACGACGCGCGACGCGGTCGACATCAAGTATGAGCGTGACGGCCAGGAATTTCTGCTGATCGACACCGCCGGGATTCGCGCGCGGAGCAAGCATTCCAGTTCCGTCGAAGTGTTCAGTGTGATGCGCGCCGAGCGCACGATCCGCCGCGCCGATCTTTGCATCCTGGTAATCGACCTAACGAGTGGGGTAACGAGCCAGGACAAGAAAATCGCGGGCCTCATTCAGAAATCCGAAAAACCTTGTCTGGTCATCCTCAATAAATGGGACCTGGTGAAACCAAAACGGGCGGCGAAAGCGGCAATGGAAAAACTCGTGACCGACACACGCGAGCGTCTCTTTTTTCTCGACTACGCGCCCGTTTTGATTGCTTCCGCGCTCACGGGCGAAAACGTCGAACAGCTTTTCCGTTTGATCGCCGATGTCCGGAACGCCGCTCGGGTCCGCATCGGGACTGGCGTGTTGAATCGTTTGTTGCGCGCCGCTTTCGAGGAAAATCCGCCGCCGACCATTGGAACGCGGCGTCTGAAACTATTCTATGCGGCGCAAGCGCGAGGTGAAGATGAGCGCGCGCTGGAAGCGCTGAAGTTCATTTTATTCGTGAACCAGCCCAAGCTCCTGAGCGATGGCTACGGCCGGTATCTCGAAGGCCGCATTCGCGCCGCCGAACCGTATCCCGGCCTGCCCGTTCTCTTGAACTGCCGCGCCCGCGCTGAAAAAGTGTAGAAGCGTTGTGTCAAAGGCCCGGCCCTTTGAACAGGCGCTTGACACGAGCGCCTCTACATCGATGGAAACGTCGCGCAAACTCGCGGAGCGCAGGCCTCGGCTTAGATCGAACATTCTTCGCGCTCGCCTGTCTCAACCTTCTTATGAAATCGACGCAGGAAATCACGCAGCAGGTGCAGGAAATGGGGCAATGGATTCCGCCCCTGCGCGAGCAGATCGGTCGTGTTGTCATCGGCCAGAAATATTTGGTCGACCGGTTGCTGCTCGGACTTCTCGCCAATGGTCATATCCTGCTCGAAGGCGTGCCCGGCCTGGCCAAGACGCTCACGGTAAAAACTCTGGCGGCTTGCATCCAGACCGGCTTCCAGCGTTTGCAATTCACGCCTGATTTGCTGCCGGCGGATCTGATCGGCACGCTCATTTATAATCCGCGCACCGGCGAGTTCACGACGAAGCTCGGCCCGCTTTTCTCCAACTTGATTCTGGCCGATGAAATCAATCGCGCGCCCGCCAAAGTTCAAAGCGCGCTGCTCGAGGCGATGCAGGAACGGCAGGTGACGATCGGCGAAACAACGTATCCCCTCTCCGATCCGTTCCTGGTTCTGGCGACCCAAAATCCGCTCGAACAGGAAGGCACCTATCAACTCCCGGAAGCGCAGCTCGATCGCTTCATGTTGAAGCTGCACATCGGTTATCCGCAGAAATCCGAGGAGCGGCAAATCCTCGATTTGATGGCGACTTCCGCGCCGAATTTGAACGTGATGCCAGTGGTCGATTCGCAGGCGATCATCGCGGCACGCTCGGTGGTGAACAGTATCTATATCGATGACCGCGTGAAAGATTACATCGTCGACGTTGTCTGGGCGACACGCGAACCGGCCTCATACAACTTGAATCTCGACGGTCTGATTCGTTACGGCGCTTCGCCGCGCGCGACGATTTATCTGGCCCTCGCCGCGCGCGCGCACGCTTTTCTCAGCGGGCGCGGATACGTCACGCCCCAGGACATCAAGAGCATCGGCGCGGATGTATTGCGGCACCGCATCATCGTCAGCTACGAAGCGGAGGCCGAGACCATCACGAGCGAAACCATCGTGGACCGGATCTTTGCGGGCTTGCCCGTGCCGTGATTTGCGAATGACGAGTTTGCCAGACCGCCAGACCCCTGCGGAGATTCTGAAGAAAATCCGCGCGCTCGAAATCAAGACGAAGGGCCTGGTGCAAAGCGTCTTTGCGGGCGACTACCACAGCGTCTTCAAAGGACGCGGGATGAACTTCGAAGATGTGCGCGAGTACCAACCCGGGGATGAGATCCGCGCGATCGATTGGAACGTAACCGCGCGCCTCGGCACAGCGTTTGTCAAAAAATTCACCGAAGAACGGGAACTGACGGTCGTGCTCGTGGTGGACGTCAGCGCCTCCGGAAATTTTGGCAGCGTCTCGCAGTCCAAGCGCGAGCTGGCGGCGGAAGTGGCGTGTCTGCTCGCCTTCAGCGCCATTAGAAATAACGACAAGGTCGGCCTGCTTCTTTTCAGCGATCGCGTGGAGCTTTTCATTCCGCCGAAGAAAGGGCGCTCACACACGCTTCGCATCATTCGCGAGATTCTGTTTTTCGAACCGGCTGGCCGCGGGACGGCGCCAGCCCTCGCGCTGGATTACCTCAACAAGGTGGTGACGCGCCGGGCCGTGGTTTTTTTCGTGTCGGATTTTCAGGCGGGCGATTTTTCCCGCGAGCTTTCCGTGAGCGGGCGGAGACATGATTTCATCGCCGTGCACATTCAGGATCAGCGCGAGGAGATGCTGCCCAACGTCGGGATTATCACGCTGGAAGATGCCGAGACCGGCGAGCAAATCGAAATCAACACCGCGGATCGCACGACGCGCGCGCGCTTCAGCGCCCTGGCGGAGACGAAGCGCGCGGAGCTCAATCGGACGCTCCGTCGCAACAGCATCGACGCCATTTCGCTTCGGACCGGTGAGGATTATCTGCCGGCGCTCCGCTCGTTTTTCAAACAACGCGAGCGGCGCCTGGCCGTGAGATGAATTCTTTGGGTTATGTTCTTTCTCGCCGCCGAAGAATTTCACGATATCGCGCCCCCGGTTGACTACTCGCTCCTGCCTCCGTGGCTGATCGTCTGCGGTGTTCTCGTCGCACTGGTTCTCCTCGGTTTGCTCGCCAAATGGATGCGGCGCCGATGGCAACGTCCCAAGCCGGAACAGTCGCCGCGCGAGCGGACGCTCGAACTGCTCCATCGCATGAGCGTCGAGATTGAAA
>JBEEHO010000068.1:0-10045 GCA_041167425.1 Verrucomicrobiota bacterium
AGAGTTCGCCTCCGCATCGTCGCTCAGCAGGAGATTGCGGACCGTCTGGTAGGCATCGGTGAAATGCGCATGCGGTTCTACCCGGATCAGGCCGCCGAAAGTATTTCGCGCGCGATCGGTGAGCGCATTTTTGTAAAGGAGATCGCTGGTGGTGTGCGGCGAGATGTGGTCCTGGAGCGTACGGGCGTCAAACTCCTGGGTGCCGTCGGTGACCGAGACCGCGAGGAGATCGCTGCGAGCGCCTTCGCCGGTCAGGCGGCTCAAACTTTCGAAGCGCGAATAGGCTCCGCCGAGATGGACATTCAAGCTCAACCCAGACGCTTCACGGGAAACCGTGGTGGCGTTCATTTGAATCGACAGCACTTTCTCATTCCAATTTTGCGCGCAAATGTAATTCACCTTGGCGCCCTGGCCGACCACGAGATCGTTTACGCCACAGGCAAACCCGGAGCGGTCGCGATGGGCGGAACGAAAATGCTCGATCACGGTTACTTTGGAAAGCTCGTCGGCAATCAAAAGAATATGCGGAAAGACCGCCGCGTTCTCGCCGTGGAGCCAGTGGAAAATTTCAATCGGCAGTTCCACTTCAACCCCGCGCGGCACGTAAACAAAAGTTCCGGAGCTGACCCACGCCTGATGCAGCGCCGCGAATTTCGCCGAGCCGAGCAGGGCCGGTTGCGCCATGAAATGCGTGCGAAACAAATCTTCGTGTTCGAGCAGAGCCCGCTCGAGCGGCATCAAGAGGACGCCGCGTTTTGCGAGAGCTTCCGGCAGCGGATCACGCCGCAGTAATTGCTCGTCCGCGAAGATGAGCCGTCCCGCGACGGCGTCGAGAGCGACAGAGCGATCGAGCATTTCGCTGCGCGCGGTTTCCGTGAGTTTCGCCCCCGGCGCGTAGCGGGAAAGGTCGAGCGCGTCGACGCTCGAAAAACGCCAGGGTTGATCCTTGCGATTTGGAAAAGGAAGCGACTCAAACCTGGTCCAGGCGGCGCGTTGCTGATCGCGGAACCAGGCGGGAAGCTCCGCGGCGCGCGTGTCGGAAGGCCCGGAAAGGATCGCCGGCTCGGAATGTTCCTGAGGCGATTCGAGTTCCATTACTGCATCAAGGACGGAGGTCTGGTTAGTCATGCCCGAAAATTTAGACGCAAACGGCGGCCCACTTCGGCCTGACTCAATGCAGGCTCCGACCGCCGCGCTCGTTCTGTCTTGGGGGCGAAACCCTAGCCGACCGAGCCTTCCATCTCAAGCTCGATGAGGCGCTTGAGCTCGACGCTGTATTCCATCGGGAACTGGCGCACCAGATCATTGACGAAACCATTCACGCTCAAACTCATCGCCTGTGCTTCGGTGAGGCCTCGTTGTTGCATGTAAAAAATCTGCTCGGCACTCACCTGGCTGACGCTCGCTTCATGCTGCACGGAATTTCCGGTGCCCCGCACGGTGATCGCGGGATACGTGTCCGTGCGGCTGGTGGAGTTGATCAGCAACGCGTCGCACTCGGTGTTGTTCTTGCAATTCTTGAGGTGCTTCGGGATGTGAACGAGACCGCGATAAGTCGCGCGACCTTTTCCGATGCTGATGCTCTTGGAAATGATGTTGCTGGTGGTTTCATCCGCCGCATGCACCATTTTGGCGCCGGTGTCCTGATGCTGCCCGTCGCCAGCGAGTGCGATGGAGAGAACTTCGCCGCGAGCGCGCCGGCCTTTCATGATGACACCGGGATATTTCATGGTCAGTCGCGAGCCGATGTTGCAATCGATCCATTTCACCTCGGCGTCTTCGTGCGCAATGCCGCGCTTGGTGACCAGGTTGAAAACGTTAGCCGACCAGTTTTGCACGGTGATGTATTGGAGCTTCGCGCCCTTCAACGCGACCAGCTCGACCACGGCGCTGTGCAAGGTGGCCGTGTTAAACTTCGGCGCGGTGCAGCCTTCCATGTAGGTCAGCTCCGAGCCTTCGTCACAAATGATGAGGGTGCGTTCGAACTGGCCGAAATTTTCGGCGTTGATCCGGAAGTAGGCCTGGAGCGGATGTTTCACTTTCACGCCCGGCGGAACGTAAATGAACGAGCCACCGCTGAAGACCGCCGAGTTCAACGCGCTGAATTTGTTGTCGCCGGTCGGGATGACTTTCCCAAACCATTTCCGGAAAATTTCCGGATGGTTCTTCAGGCCTTCGGCGCTGCCGACAAAAATAACGCCCTGTTCGCCGACGGCCTTCTTGATGTTGGAATAGACCGCCTCGCTGTCGAATTGCGCCTCGACGCCTGCGAGAAATTTCCGTTCCTGCTCGGGAATGCCGAGCCGCTCGAACGTGCGCTTGACGTCATCGGGGACGTCTTCCCAGTTGCGCTTCGGCTGGGTCCCGGCGCTGAGATAATAGCGGATGTTCTCGAAGACGATCGCTTCCAGATCCTTGCTCGCCCAATGCGTTGGCATCGGCTTGCTCATGAAAGTTTTGTAAGCGTTGAGCCGGAATTCGCGGACCCAATCGGGATCGTCCTTGATGTCCGAGATGTAGTGGATGGTTTTTTCCGTAAGCCCAACACCGGCGTCATGTGTGTGCGTCTCGGGATAAGCAAAGTTCCCGACGTTCCGCTCGATTTCCAAAGGTGATGCTTCGTTGACCATAAAATCTCCCGTTATGCCATCGCTGGCTCGCCTACTTCATCCTTCACCGTCTCGTAACTTTCGTAGCCTTTTTCCTCGAGTTCGAGAGCGAGTTCTTTTCCGCCGCTCCGAACGATCCGGCCCTGGACCATGACATGAACGTGATCGGGAATAATATAATCGAGCAGGCGCTGGTAGTGCGTGATGAGGAGGACGCCGAGATTCGGGCCGCGCAAGGAGTTGACGCCGTGAGCGACGACTTTAAGCGCGTCGATATCGAGACCGCTGTCGGTTTCGTCCAGCACCGCGTATTTCGGTGCGAGCATGGCCAGCTGGAGAATCTCGTTCCGCTTCTTTTCGCCGCCCGAGAAACCTTCGTTCACAGATCGCGAGGTAAACGAACGGTCCATTTCCAGCAGGTCCATTTTTTCGTAAAGTTTCGCGTAATAATCCGTCGCCTCGAGTTCTTCGCCCTCAGGCAGGCGGGCCTGGACAGCGGCTCGGAGGAAATTCGCGATGGTCACGCCGGGGATTTCGCTCGGATATTGGAAGGCAAGAAAAAGGCCTTTGCGCGCGCGCTCGTCCGGCGCAAGGCCAAGAATATCTTCTCCATCCATCAACACCTCGCCGGCCGTGACCGTGTAATCGGGGTGGCCGGCCAGCACCTTCGCGAGCGTGCTTTTTCCGGAGCCGTTAGGGCCCATGATCGCGTGAACTTCGCCCTTTGGTACGGTCAAGGAGAGGCCGCGAATAATCTCCTGGCCGGCGATGGAGACACGTAGATTGGTGATGGACAATTGGTTCATTTCTCGGAAACGAAAATATAGCGACTTTCCGAGGGTTTGCGAGCGGTGAATCCGTCCCGACTGCGGCCCCAAGGTAACCGGCAGAACACCCAGCGCCGCGGCTATGGAAGGCCCGCTATGCTCAAACCGGCTGTCTCAGGCTCGATGACACCACAAACTTCGAAAATCTCCAAGGGCTGGGGCAAGCCTTTGATCGTGGCCTTTCCCAATGGGCGGAGTTCGAATTCCTCGATGACCAGCCCCATGACGTTTTCGCCCACGATGAGGTCGGCCTCCAGATCCTTGGTCAATTCCTGCAACTTCCAACTGACGTTGACGGCGTCTCCAATCACGGTGAATTCCATCCGCTGGGGCGAACCGATATTGCCCACCACGACTTCGCCGTGATTGATGGCGACCCCGATTCGAAGCGGCGGCAGACCGCGCGCCGCCCAGCTTGCATTCAATCGCGCCAGTTCCTCCCGCATGGCGAGCGCGGCGCGCACCGCATTGGCCGCGTCGTTTCGCACGCCTTCGCTGTGGGTATTCCCCCAAACCGCCATAACCGCGTCGCCGATAAATTTGTCGAGCGTGCCGCCGAAACGAAAGACGCATTCCACCATTGCCGTCAGATATTCGTTTAGTTGCATGACCAGCGCCTGGGGATCGCTTCGCGCCGTCACCGACGAGTAGCCACGGATGTCCGAGAACAGGATGGTGGCCGGCTTAATTACGCCGCCTAACGATTGCGCGAAGAGTTTTGGCTGATCGAGGAGTTCGCGAACGACGTTCTTCGAGACGTATTTCTCCAGCGTCCGGCGAACCCGATTTTTTTCCACGCGCTCCCAGGTCAGATCGGAAATCAGGCCGAGCAGCACGGTGAAATTCAGCTCGGAGAGAGGTGCGACCAGCGGCAGATAAACGGAAGCGCGATTAAAGATGAATAGGGCCAGCGCCAGGCCAGCTGCATTGAAGGCAACGACGGCGATCAAGCGAAGCCACGGGGCCCGAATGACGAGCGACAAGGTGATCGCAATCAGGCCGGCCAGCGCCGTCAACATGGCGGCGAGACCTGGTGTCAGTTCATGCAAGAACGCGCCTTCGAGCGCCGCGTTCATCGAATTCAAATGAACTTCCGGTCCCGGCATCAAGCCGAAGGGCGTCGAAAGCTCATCGTGCTGCCAGTTCCCTTCCGCCCCGACCACGACGATCTTTCCACGGAAAAATTCCCCGGATCGATAGTTCTGTTTCCAATAAGCAGGAACAAAGATTTCGAAGATCGAGCGCGGAGGAAAACCCAGGCGCGGCGGCGCGGCAAAACGAAATAGATGTTCCTCCAGGCCGGCGGGAACGGTGGCAGCCAGGCCTGCCTTACTCAAGCCCGCGGCCGCGAGCGAAAGGAAGCGTTCTGAATCTGGTCGTGGGGGCTTCCCGTCCACTTGTTCGAAAGTGACAAAGTATTGTGCGCGACGCACGATCTCGTCCTCGTCCGGCCAGAAGTTTGTGTAGGCGACGCGATCGTCCTGTCCCTCTCTCTGTGGAATGAGTGAGTCGGCCGGGCGAGTGTAGATCGATCCAGCGGTGGAAGATTCTCGAGAGGGCGATCGAAGAAAATTGCTTCCGATCACGACGCGGGTTTTGTATCGATCCAGCGCGGTCCGAAACGGCGCGTCGCCCTCTTTCGAAGTGGGGAAGAGCAGGTCGAAGATCACAACCCGGGCGCCAGCACGGAGCAGACGTTCGAGAATCAAGCCGTGAACTTCGCGCGGCCATGGCCACGGTTGAGTCATCAATTTCAGGGCGCGGAATTCTTCCGACTCGCTGTTAGTGAGACCGTAGAGGCCGACCAAGTCTGTTTTTTCGTCCAATCCCATCGAATCGGAATCGACGGCGAGAAAAACCAGGTCGGGATTTGCCGGCGCAGTGCGACCGGCGCGCGTCAAGGCGTCCTGAGAAAGATTGCAAAGATGGACATAGATCAGGGGCCGGTAATGATCGAGAAGGAGCAAACCAATCAGGCTGACTAAGGCAACCCCGGTGATAATGACAGCGCGCTTCATTGCGAGAGAGCGTCTCGGGAAGCGGAAATCGTACCTCCCTAAGTTGCGCGGTCGGAGGTGCGCGGTCCCGGCATAGACCCTGCTAAACACCTCGCGTGAGTTCATCCGCGCGCAAAATTGCTGCCCTTGCCATCGCGTGCTTCGCGATCGCTGAAGCCAGAGCGCAGACCAATTCCGCTATCGAACAGGCGCGTTTGTTTCAGAATACGCCCACCGCGACGAATACGGCAGTCAACGCTGACGGCATGGCTTTGGGGAATGATGTAACGTCGGATGACGACAGCTTTGGGACGCAGGTGATTCTGAAGGAAAGAGAACGAATCCGCAATTTCACCTTCGCTGGCGACGCCTCTGTTTTTTACACTGATAACGCGGAACTGACGCGACACGATAAGAGCGATGACGTTCTCTATGTCGTTAATGCCGGGCTCAGCTGGACGCCCCAAATCAATCCCAGGCTGGAAGCGCAGGTCGCCGCACACGGCTCGTTTTTTCGTTACAATTCCACTTCGGCACTCGACTTCGAGAATCTGGGTGTGGGCGCAGGACTTGTTTGGAGCCCGGAGAATGTCGGCGGCGTCGTGTTCTTCGCTCGCTACGATTTCATCGAGATACTCGATCGCCACAGCGCAGAGATCTTGCGCGATCACGAGTTCGCCATCGGCGGCCAAAAAGTCTGGACGTTTGGGAAATCACAGGCTTTCACTCTTGGCGCCGCCGCCACTGGCGGAATCGCCGAGCCGTCGGCGGCCCAGCGACAGCAGGCCGCAGCCTTCCTGGCCTATCACGTGCAAATCGCCCGCGGGTTTGACGCCGATCTCTTCTACAAACTAGCCGGTCATTTCTATAATAGGGCGGACCGAAACGATCTGAATCAAATCATCTTCGGGAGTCTGCGTTATCGTCTTTCGCGGTGCGCAGATCTGAATGCGTTTGTGTCGTTTGGAACCAATCGCTCCGATAGGCCCGGGTTTGATTATGACGTTCTTACTTCGGGCGGCGGACTTGGCTTCACCATTCGTTTTTGAGCCAGCCCGCCGTTTCTTGCGGGAAACGCGGCGGCCAACGCTCCCCGCCGTTATGGAAATTCTAAAAAGGGCATGGTTGGTGCTTTTCCTGAATCGAGTTCACACCTTCGCCATGTTTAACTTACGACCAATTCTTTTCCTCGTTGCCGCCTGCTTTACCAGCTTCACTGCCGTCAACGCGGGCCCGCTCACCGAAGCCCGGGTCACCAAAATTATCAACAAGGTCCAGGTGGTTGACCCGGTCAACGGCGCCCATTCCGCAGCGTTACAGGAAACCATCAAGGACGAAATTGAACTCAAGACCGGTCTGAAATCGCGGTCCGAACTTCTGTTCCAGGATAACACGCTCACCCGCATCGGACCAGAAACGAGCTTTAGTTTCAAGGCGGGCACTCGCGAGATGTCTCTCGATCAGGGCACGATTTTACTCCAGGTGCCGAAAGGCCTCGGCGGCGCGAAAATTCGCACTGCCGCCGTGACCGCAGCGATTACCGGCACGACCATCCTCATGGAGTATACGCCCGGGAAGCACATCAAAGTACTCGTTCTCGAGGGCAGCCTCCGTCTTTCCGCCAACGGCCCGTTCGGAAACTCTGTCATTCTGCGTCCGGGCCGCATGGTCCTGATGCGTCCGGACGCAAAGAGAATTCCCGCCCCCGTATCAGTCGACCTGAAGCGGATTGTTCGCACTTCGTCGCTGGTTAACATGTCGAAAAAGAGCGGCGCTAAATTGCCGAGCGATGTCCTGATAACGCAGGCAATAGCGCAACAGGAACGTGAGAAAGGGAATAGCAGTCTGGTTGACACCGGTCTGGTCATTCACGGGACGGGCACGGTCGCAATGAATAGCACGGGCGAGATTGTGGATGTTCTGGCGCGCACTGAACAGGGACGCAGCCTTACCCTGGCGGCAATCAGCCCGGCTAACTCGCACAATGGTTCGACCCCGGGACCGACGCCGGCTCCAACTCCAGTAGTTGCCTCCAGCCCAGCGCCCACTCCGGTGGCTGGTGCGTCTCCGGTAGCTAACCCGCTACCGCAGCCGACGCCCCTTCCTTCTCCGAGCGGCAGCGACGACGGCAACGACAAGGAAAAAGGAGACCATAACGGTGATGGTCACGCGGACAACGGTAAGGGGAAAGACCAAACCAAGAAGGGCCACGCCTTCAGCGCCGCTCCGCCAGCCCTCGACTCCCTATTTCTTTCTTCGCGCGCGCAAACTGATGGAACGCGACGGCAGCTAGTCCCTTCAAATCGGGATTTGGCGCCCGTG
This sequence comes from Verrucomicrobiota bacterium, assembly GCA_041167425.1. Taxonomy (GTDB): domain Bacteria; phylum Verrucomicrobiota; class Verrucomicrobiia; order Chthoniobacterales; family UBA10450; genus AV80. The sequence continues at coordinate 7,756 of JBEEHO010000068.1, forward strand.
CAAAATCTCAGAGCGCCATAACTCTCTGCCACATGGAAACGAACGACGCCAACGACCCCGCTGCGCACAAAAGCACAACAGCAGCCACGAGCGAGTTGAACAATCTGTTGGAAATCATCTCCGGAACAAGCTCGGTCATCGAGAACATCTGGGATGGCAATAAGGATTCGGAAAAGTATTTCGAAATGCTACGTACGAGCGTGGATCGGGCGGCAAAAGTCACCGCGCAACTAGTGGAGCATGCGGGAGGGTCCGACAAAAAAATCCTGCTTCACCCGGAACTATCGGCTTTTGCGCGGCCGAGAAAAGCGCCCCAACCACCTTCTCGAAAAAAGCACCGTCTTCTCGTAGTGGATGATGAACCGATGGCTCTTGTTTTGGCGAAGCGAATTCTCTCCGAGGCGGGGTTTGAGATTGCGACCGCTCAATCGGGTTTCGAATGCCTCGACCTCTTCCGTAAACAGCCAAACCATTTCGATCTTATCCTGCTCGATCTCTCCATGCCCTTTATGGACGGAGAAGAAACTTTCGGCCGTCTCCGCACGATCCGTCCCGATGTCGTCGTGCTCTTGAGCACAGGTTTTATCGCGCAGGAACGCCTCGACCGGATGCTCGCCGCAGGCATGGCTGGTTTTCTGCGGAAACCGCATCGTCCCGACGAGCTCGTGAGTCATGTCCGCTCCGTGCTCGAGAGTGTGAAACTGTCTCGCGCGGGCTGCGTAAGCTCGGTCGCCTCTTCTTTCTAAGCACCAAACCATGAGTTCTTCTCTTGCCAAAGCCTTCGATCAGCTAGCGCAAAATCGGCTTTTTGAAGGGATCGAGTCCGACTTGCTCAACGAGATTGCGCCCGATGTTCACGTAGTCCAACTGGACGCGGGCGAGGTGATCTTCCGCGAAGGTGATCCGGGCGATCTCATGTATCTCGTCGGGGAAGGGTCAGTGAAGATTTCGAAATCCGGCCGCGGCGGTCATCAGGAAACGCTCGGCTTCATTCAATCGGGAAATTTCTTTGGGGAAATGGCCCTGCTCGATGGCGAGCCGCGCTCGGCGATGGCCACTGCGGCGGAGCCCACGCTTCTTGGGACGGTGGACGAACCGACTTTCCAGCACATTCTCGAGCTCGCCCCCAGCCGTTTGCATATGAATTTTCTCCGCTCCGTCTCGGAGCGGCTGCGCAGCGTGAATTCCCACTTCATCACCGAAGTCATGCGCACCGAACGGCTAAGCCTCGTCGGCGCGATGGCGAACTCCATCATTCACGATTTGAAAAACCCGATTTGCATCATCCGGTGCTGCACGGATTTGATCGCGGGAGAAAGTAACGATCCCCGCCTGCTCGAGTTGACGTCCATGACGGACAAGGCCGTGGATGGAATGCTCGCGATGACGCAAGAGCTACTCGATTATGCGCGCGGCTCGACCTCGCTTTCCTGTGAAACGGTCTCGATCTGGCGTCTGCTCGACGAGTTGAACCAGCAATCGCTTCGGCTCTTGCCGGGCCAGAACATTCAATTCGCCAAGAACATTCGATACGATGGAAACGTGGTCGTCGATCTCTCGCGGTTCATTCGCGTGCTGTGCAACCTGATCAAGAACGCGCGGGAAGCGATGCCGAGCGGCGGCATTCTCACCATCAGCACGCATCTTTGCGACGGTCAGGTTGTTATCCGCATCTCTGATACGGGAATCGGAATTCCGCTGGAGCTTCTGCCGAAACTTTTCGAACCTTTCGTCACGCACGGAAAGTCGCACGGCACCGGTCTCGGAATGGCGATCGCGAAGTCGGTTGTGACCGCGCACAAAGGCGGGATTTCCGTCAGCAGCATCCAGGGCAGCGGCACCACCGTTGAGATCCGCCTGCCTGCGCCGTCTCCGCAATCGTAGCGTTGCAGTTACTCGCACCGGCGGGGCGAGTTGAATTTGCGAATTGCGATTTGCGATCTAAGGATTGGTAGCGTTTTGGCTGCCTTCTCAATCAAAGATAGCCAATCGAAAATCCGGAATTGGAATACCCCGTGGTGTAACGGTAACACAGCGCCCTTTGGAGGCGTTATTCATGGTTCAAATCCATGCGGGGTAGCTACGTAAAAGGCTTCGCCTCACGTGGCTGGGCGCGCCCGCAGCGCATACGAGCGGCTCTCTGAGGGTCGGATTATTTTTGCGACGGTCAGAGACCGCCGCTACAGGATAAAGTGTGTCCGATCGGCCGCTGATTCTCTTCGCGCCGGGCGCGGGAGCGCCTTCATCTCATCCATGGATGGAGAAGTGGCGGAATTATCTAAGCAACATC
>JBEEHO010000069.1:0-3670 GCA_041167425.1 Verrucomicrobiota bacterium
GCTCCCACGCGATCGCTTTGAGGAAATCTATGCGATTGACGGTGGAAGCACTGACGGGACGAACGAATACCTCACAACCATGGGTATTCCGGTTTACCGGCAAACCAAGCGTGGGCTGAACGCTGCCTACCACTCCGCTTATGAGCGATCACATTGCGACGCCATCGTTGTGTTTTTCCCGAAAGGCACGACTCCCCCAGATGACGTTTTGCAATTTCGGCCGCTCTTTGAATCGGGCTGTGCTCTGGTTGTGGCCAGTCGCAACATTCGCGGCGCGCGCAATGAAGAAGATGCCCGCTGGATCAAGCCCCGCAAATGGTCGGTGATTACCCTCGGCTTCCTGGCGGCGGCTATCTGGCGTCGCGAAGGTTACTGGATTCGCGATGTATTGCATGGATTTAAGGGTTTCACACGCGAGGGCTTTGCCAAGATGAACCCGAGCGATCAGGGCCTTTCGATCGATCTGGAACTGGCGGTCCGCTCCTATCGCTTGCGCCTGAAAAGAGCGGAATTTCCGACGCGCGAGGTTCCGCGTGGGCATGGTCAAACGAGGTTCAAGGCGATGCCGACCGGAATAAAACTCCTCGGCTTCCTCTGGGCGGAGTTGCGCCGGGGTGTGGGTTCGCCCGTTGCATGATGGCTGCTTCTGGGCGCGGACCAGTCTCGCGGCTCGGCGTTGCAACTGTTAGCTCCTGGGACTGCACTTCGTCGGTTAATTAGTTACGCCCTTGCGCAATGTCTGATTCAGCTCCGCTACCGAGGTTTAGTCCGTTGAGCTTTATGGCCCGACTGAAATGGCCGCGCGCGTCATCGCTCTTATTGGCCCTCGGGTTCCTTTTCTTTTCGGTGCTCAAATTCTGGATCATCCGGACAGAGTCTATCTACTATGCGGAAGCGGAATACGACGATCTCTACTTTCTTCGCGCCGCGACGCATTGGTATTGGGGCGCCGATTACAGTTGGACGGCATTCGCTCGCCCGCCAGCCTATCCGCTCTGGCTTGCCCTCATCCATTCGGCCGGCATTCCTTTGCGGTGGGGCATCGAGCTTCTTCAGATGGCCGGCTACACGGCGTTAGTGGCCGCGATGGTGCGGGCTGGGCTGAACAGAGCGGTGGGCTTTCTGATTTACGCTGCGCTCACGCTCCATCCCGCGAGCTATCAAATGAACAATCACGTCACAGCAGACAGCTTCTACGCTGGTATTCTACCGCTGGCGCTGGCGGGATTGGTGTGGACGTTCCTGAGCAGACGAATGAGTGTCGCGTTGGCGACTGGCGCCGCATTCGCGGTGCTCTGGAACACGCGTGAGGAAAGCCTGCTGATCGCAGGCGTTTTGTTCGTCTTTGCGCTGATCACCCTTTGTCACAATCGCCTCAGAGGCGGAACTTGGAGCGCTTCTTGCAGGCGTCTCCTGCGTCCGGCTGTCGGAATAGCCGGCGCTCTAGGCCTGCTTCTCTTGACGGTGGACTATATCAATTACCGGACCTTCGGCGCCTTCGCAAAATCCGAGATGACGGCGCCCAGCTATTTGGACGCCTACCGAGCGCTCCGGCGCATCAAGCCCTCGCACGAGCAGCGGTTTGTCCCCGTCTCGCGAGAGGCACGGCAGCTGGCTTACGGAGTCAGCCCGACGTTCGCGCTTCTCCAGCCCCATTTCGAAGGCAAGCTCGGGCAGGATTGGGCGTACGAAACCTTTACCAGCCACGGCATTTCCGGTGAGATCGGCGCTGGTTGGTTCCACTGGGCTTTTCGCAATGCGGCGGATCACGCCGGGATGCACTCCAGCGCCGCCCGGGCGAAAAAGTTCTACAGCCGCGTCGCCAGGGAAATTAATCGTGCGTGCGAAGAAGGCCGCTTGCCCCATCGGCTGGTGCTTTCCAGTTTCGGCGATCCCACCGCGGCTTTTGGGTTGCCCTACTTGCCGCAATCGTTTCACAAGATCACCGCTCTCTTTGTTCGCGCCTACGGAAAGATTTGGCTGCGCGAGGACTTCAATCTGCGCCAGGATCAGCGGGATCTTTATTTGGAAATGACGGGTCGGCACCGTCCCCCTCCCGTGTCGGGCCGGATCCAACTCACCGGCTGGGCGTTTCAGTTCAATGATCCGGTCATTTCCATCGCATGGCGGAACTCAGGCGGGGAGATTGTCGCCTCCACGGAGCATCTGCTGCCGCGGCCGGACGTCGTCGAGCATTTCTTCCCGCGCCTGGGAGTGCCGTTGGAAACGCACTTCATTCTCCCTCCGGTGGAGCTCTCGCCTGCGACTGATCTGCTCGCTCACACACTGGTCTTTGTCACCCGTAGTGGCTCGCGCTTCGCGGCGCCGGTGGCTTCTGTTCTGTCCGGTTTCCCCCCGAGGGTGGACGGCGCACCTGATGGCGCACCCTTGACGCTCTCAATCGATTCGCAACAGATCATCGCGTCCACGACCGATTGGTCCGTCGAGCTCGAGAAATTCATCGGCAAACATCATCGTTCCTTCGTGCTCTGGTTATCTTTGGCGGGCTCAGTCGCGGCGGTCGTGATAATGCTGCGCGCGCGCAAATCGCTTTTTGCCAAACCTCTTTTCGCGGTGTTTGCCTTGCTCATGGTGGTGATCGTGTCCCGCGCGGCGCTCTTCATTTTTATCGACGCGACCGCCTGGCCTGGTGCGCAGGAACGGTATCTTTTTCCGGTCACACCACTCTATTCAGCCATGCTGATTCTCCTGATCTATCTCTCTTTCACAGCCGTGCGGCGACTCCCATATATTTCCACGGAGACTTCGGGAGTGTCCCATTGCGTGCGCGCGAGTTCTCGACTTTTCCGGCTTCGTCTTGCCGGGGAAATCGAGTAGCTTTTTCACTCCTTGCGTGACCCGCCCATTCGTCATCATCACATCCATCGCGTCGCCTACCACGACTTTGCGAGAGATAGCGCGGGGCGCGGCTGCGGCGGGTTTCAACTTCATCTTGATCGGAGATAGCAAGAGCCCGCCAAACTTCGAACTCAATGGGTGCGATTTCTACAGCATCGATCGCCAGCACAAAACCGGACTCGGTTATGCTAAGATTTGTCCCTTGGGACATTATGCCCGCAAGAACATCGGTTATCTCTTAGCCATGCGCGCGGCAGCGTCGCTTATTCTCGAAACGGATGATGACAATATTCCGCGAAAACAATTCTGGCAGGCCCGCCACGTCGAAGTCCGAGCTCCATTCCTTAACTCCGGTGGCTGGGTGAATGTATACCGCTACTTTACCGACGCGCTGATCTGGCCGCGCGGCCTTCCTCTCGATTCAATTCACGGTAGCCTCCCTCCGATGGATACCCTGGCCGTGCAGGATCTAACCTGCCCCATTCAACAGGGACTCGCGGACGAGAATCCGGACGTAGACGCCATCTACCGACTGGTCCTGCCTCTGCCGCAGAATTTTCGCGCTGATCGGCAGATTGCCTTGGGAGCCGGCTCCTGGTGCCCCTTCAACAGTCAGAACACCGCATGGTGGCCGCAAGCCTATCCACTCCTCTACCTCCCAGCCTATTGCTCTTTCCGAATGACAGATATTTGGCGCAGCTTTGTGGCGCAAAAAATCGCGTGGGTAAATGGCTGGAGCATTCTATTTCACGGACCTAACGTTTGGCAGGAACGGAATAACCACGATTTGATGCGCGATTTTGCGGATGAA
>JBEEHO010000070.1:0-5319 GCA_041167425.1 Verrucomicrobiota bacterium
GGAAGGCGTGTGAAACATTTCGAGATCGTCGACGTCGTGATCGGTCACGGGCGTTAAGGCGAGGTCCTTGTATTTGAATCTTTTCGGATCTTTCCGGACGCGTTTGAAAATTCGATCAAGCCGGTAATAGAGCAGGGCCCACCTCGACATTTTGATGGTCAGTTGAAGAAGGTACTTCGGATAAAATAACCAGATCGGCTCCAAGGACAGGCCAGGCCTCCGGTCGCGCCGGAACTTCAACCGCACCAGGCCGCTTTCGAGCGGATGGATTTTCTCGATATGAATCGAGCCCATGAACCAGGTCATCAGCACCAGAGCATTGCGGGCCGGTCCCTTGCTCACCGTGAGCCGGCGCAGCACGGTCTCCATGTGGTCCATGGTGTAATAGGTTTCCCACGCGGTGAGATAGGCGCGCTCCCACTCCGCGCGCGACATCTTCGGATGCGGCGCGCAAGCGTGATTCAGATCGTACTTGTTCAAATCCGGATCGAGCGTCACGCCGGCTTTGACCAGCGTCTGGTGATCCTCCGAGCCCGGCAGCGGTGTCAGGAAAAAGAATTCCAGCAGATCGACCGGCAGTTCCTTCTTCACGATCTCGACGTCATGCCTGATCGATTCCAGGCTGTCGTTCGGGAACCCGACGATGTAGCCGCAGTAGGTGATGACTCGCGCCGCTTTCCACGCCTGCAGCATCTTGCGATACTCGGTGATCTTATTCTGCCGCTTGTGCGCGCCGGCCAGACTGTCGGGATTAATATTTTCCAGGCCGATGAACACGCGTCGCACGCCGGCCCGCGCACATTTGGCAATGAAGTTGGGAAGCTTGTGGCAGAGCGTGTCCACCTGGATGATGAAGCCGAGCTTTAGCTTGTCGACTTCGCGCAGATGAATGATTCGGTCGAGGATCGCCTCCCAATCTTTGTTCCGCGCAAAATTGTCGTCGGTGATAAAGAAGCTGCGCAATCCCTGGGCGACATTAGCGCGGATGATTTTCTCGACGTCATCGGGCGAGCGGCGGCGCGATTTCCGTCCCTGAACATTGATGATGGTGCAGAACGAACATTGGAACGGACACCCGCGTCCCGCGTCGAAGCTGGTCACGTGGCCAGCGGTGCGTTGGGCCCGGACCGCGGTGATCAGCGGGATCGGCATTCCTTCGATGCCGGGCAGGTCCGCCATGAAATTGTAGAGAGGCTTGAGCGCGCCGGCGAAAGCATCCTGGAGGACTTGTTCGAGGCGCCCTTCCGCTTCGCCGGCGAAAAGCGAGATGCCCATGGCCTTGGCGCGATGAAGGTCGATGTCATTGCCGTCCATCATGCTCAGGATGCCCGAGACATGGAAACCGCCGATCGCCACTTGAATGCCGCGCTCGAGCAACGGCTGGGCGAGATCGATCGCGTGCGGGAATTGGTTTGATTGCACCCCGATCATCATCACCATGCCCGCGCCAGCTTCCTCGATCATCTTCGCTAATTTCCTGGGGCGAATGCGCGTGTTGGTTTCATCGAACGGATGGATCTCGATCTCCACGTCGTCGCCGAGGACATGACGCTCGGCGCAATCGCGCGCGAGGCCGAACAGCGCCGCGAGCGAGTTGGAAGGAATCGTCGAGCGGAGCCACTGAATCACGTACCCGTCGTCGTCGTAGTGCGACGGCTTGACGAGAATGAGGCAATAGCGCCGCGTCGCGGGCTGGGATGGAATCGAGCTGGGCATCACGGCTTCGAGCGCATCATACACAAAAGGAACCCAAGAGGAACCGTTGATTCAGCGCCGGGGAGCGCACGCGCCCTCGCGATCGCGAACTTTTTCCGGCCACGGCAATATTGTTTCGGCGGGGGCGCCAAAAACCGGCACGCGAGGCGCGTGCGCTCCCCGGGAATTTTACGCCACTCCGGCCGGCTCATGCGCATGCTGCCGCCGCTGCTCCTGCGCGACGAACGCCGGCGCCGATGGCGTGTGAAACATTTCGAGATCGTCCACATCATGATCCGTTACCGGCGTTAAGGCCGTGTCCATATATTCAAATTTGCGCGGATCTTTCTTGATCCGCACATACAGGCGGCGAAGGCGAAAATAGAGAGCAACCCATTTGGACAACTTCACCACCGATTCCACCGCGTAGCTCGGATAGAACTTCCAGAGCGGCTCGATCGGCAGACCAGGCCGGCGATCCCGGCGGAATTTGAAGCGGAACAGACCACTCTCGAGCGGATGGATCTTCTCGATATAAATCGAGCCCATGAACCAGGTGATCAGGAGAATGGCGTTGCTCCCGCTCGCCTTCTTGGCCATCAGCCGGCGCAACACCGTTTCCATGTGGTCCATGGTGTAATAAGTCTCCCACGCGGTCAGGTACGCGCGTTCCCAATCCGCGCGCGACATTTTCGCATGCGGCGCGCAGGCGTGGTTCAGGTCGTACCGGTTTAAGTCCGCATCGATCTCCACTCCGGCGTTGACCAATTTCTGGTGGTCCTCCGATCCCGGGAGCGGCGTGAGGAAGAAAAATTCCAGCAGATCCACCGGCAATTCTTTTTTGATGATCTCGATATCGTGCCGGATCGATTCCACCGTGTCGTTAGGAAAGCCGGTGATGTACCCCGCGTAAGTGATGATCTTCGCCGTCTTCCACGCGAGCAGCATCTTGCGATATTCCGTAATTTTATTTTGCCGCTTGTGCGCGCCAGCGAGGCTGTCGGGGTTGATGTTCTCCAGTCCGATGAACACCCGCTTCACTCCCGCCGCCGCGCATTTCTCGATAAAATTCGGCAGCTTGTGGCAAAGCGTGTCCACCTGGATGAGGAACGACAGCTTGATTTTCTCCACCGAGCGCAGGCGAATGAGACGATCGAGGATCGGCTCCCAATCCTTGTTCCGCGCAAAATTGTCGTCAGTGATGAAAAAGTGGTGAAGTCCCTGCGCCACATTCGCGCGCACGATCGCCTCGATATCGTCGGGCGAACGGCGGCGCGATTTCCGTCCCTGCACATTGATGATCGTGCAGAACGAACATTGGAACGGACAGCCGCGTCCGGCATCGAAACTGGTGATGCCGCCGGCCGTGCGCGTGGCTCGCACCGCCGAGATGATCGGGATGGGGGATCCCTCAATTCCGGGCAAATCCGCCATGTAATTGTAAAGCGGCTTGAGCTTTTTCTCGAAGGCATCCTGGAGCACTTGTTCGAGGCGTCCCTCTGCTTCGCCGGCAAAAAGCGAGATGCCCATCGCCTTCGCGCGATGGAGATCGGGATCGTTGCCGCCGAGCATGCTCATCGTTCCAGAGACATGGAAACCGCCGATGCCCACCTGAATCCCGCGCGCGAGCAACGGCTTCGCGAGATCGAGCGCGTGCGGAAACTGGTTCGATTGCACGCCCACCATCATCACCATGCCGGCTCCCGCCTGTTCGATCATCCGCGCCAATTTTTCCGGGCGAATGCGAGTGTTCGTTTCATCAAACGGATGGATCTCGATTTCGACGTCGTCGCCGAGGACATGGCGCTGCGCGCAATCGCGAGCCAGGCCGAAGACCGCCGCGAGCGAGTTGGACGGGATCGTTGAGCGGAACCATTGGATCACGTACCCGTCATCATCGTAATGCGACGGCTTCACGAGAATGAGGCAAAAGCGGCGCGTCGTGAGTGGGGATGGGATCGGGCTGGGTATCACGGCTTCGAGCGCATCATACACAAAAGCAGCCCAAGAGGAACCGTTGATTCAGCGCCGGGGAGCGCACGCGCCTCGCGTGCCGGCGATCGCGCCCTCGCGATCGCGAACTTTTTCCGGCTCCGGGAAGAATGTTTTGGCGGGGGCGCCAAAGCCGGCACGCGAGGCGCGTGCGCTCCCCGGAATTTTACGCCACGCCTGCCGGCTCGTGCGCGGAATCAGACAAAAGCGCCTGGTCGCGCGCGGGGAAGTAGTGGTGGTCGGCATCATGATTCTGAACCGCCCGTTTATACACAATATGTTCGCTCCCAACAGCAAATTCTAATCCGCTGGATATGCCTCGTTCTTGTCGGCATAATCCCATCTCAGTCGAAAAAGATCGCATGAACTGGGAAATGCTTGCAGCCATCGGACAATTAGCGGCGGTCCTTATTGGAATCCCTTCCTTCGTTTACCTCGCAATTCAAATCAGAGAGCAAACCAGGGAACGACGCCACGCCGCGATCAACACTCTGGCGGGACAGTGGGGCGAACTGGTGAAGTCTCTGAGCGACAGCGCGGAGTTCAGCGCCATTTATCTGCGCGGCCTGCAATCTTTTATTGAACTCGATCCCGTCTCCAAAGTCAGGCTGAGCGCTTTCCTGGGACGATTCTTCAAGAATTTCGAGGGGATGTATTTCTACCGGCGCGACGGCGTGCTGGGCGCTTCGTTATGGGAGGAAATCGAGCGGACCATGAAGGACCTGCTTGCCTATCCAGGCACGCGCGAGTGGTGGGCAACCCGGAAACATTGGCACACCGATGAGTTTGCCCGGGAAGTAGACCAGATCATCGCGCAGGCCCATGAGCCCAAGGCCTACGCAACCTACAATCTGCGCGAGCTTCCAACAGTCTAAGCTTGGTCTCGTTAGGCAACCGCATTTTGTTTGACACATAGCAAATCCCCTCGTTCCCAACTCCCGTCGTCCCCTCGTTCCGCTCGTTCCCCTCGTTCCCAAGTTGCACTTGGGAACGGCGAAACGGCGAATATCTTCACGCTCGTCTTCGAAGCTACGCTTCGCCACGCTGCAACTTCCCCCATGCGCAGCCGTTACCGCATCCTCGAACAAGACACTGCGCACTTTGTCACCGGCACGACCGTCGCCTGGCTTCCCATCTTCACTACCGCGGCGCGCTGCGACATCCTCGTTCAGGCGTTCGAATACTGTCGCGCTCACAAGGGCTTGAAACTCCACGCCTGGGTCATACTCGACACGCATTTCCACGCGATCGTCGCCGCGCGGGACCTGGCGCAGGTGCTTGCTGATCTAAAGCGGCACACCGCGAGGAAAATCATCGAACAACTGGAGAGCGAACGATGCGATTGGCTGTTACGGCAACTCCGCGAGGGGCGCGCGGCACACAAGACCGAGAGCCAGTATCAGGTCTGGCAGGAAGGATCACACCCGCAAGCGATCCTGAGCGATGCAATGATGCTTCAGAAGCTTGAGTATTTGCATAACAACCCGGTTAAGCGGGAATTGGTAGCGTCACCTGAGCATTGGCGGTATTCCTCCCGCGCATAACTGGCTCCCAGGCGCGGCGGTGGAGTTACGGTGCGATCCGTGGCGGTGAGGGGAGGCAGTGCAACTGCGGCGAGAACCATGCGTTCCC
>JBEEHO010000071.1:0-15125 GCA_041167425.1 Verrucomicrobiota bacterium
GAGGTCCCTCGCCGTCTGCGCGGCTCGGGATGACGCGAAACACTCTGGCGCGCATTCAGCCGCCGACGGCCTGGTAATGCCCCAGCCCGCGCTTCCACATGAAGTTTGCGGCGACCCACAGGAGCAGGAGCCAACCGGCCTGGATGGCAAGCGCCTGTCGCATCTCGGCCCCACGCAGACGTTCCATGAAAATCGCGATGGGACAGAAAAGCTCATAATAAAAGGGCAGCCATTTCATCACCGCCTGGATGCCGGCCGGCATGATGTCCACCGGAAACATTTGGCCGCCGAGGAAATATTCGAACGAGTAAACGATGAAGACGATCGTGGAAATTTCCAGAATCCAGAAGGCCATCATGGCCAGGCTGTAAGTGATGAAGAATTGCATCAGCGCGGACATAACGAGAGAAAGCAGCGCACAAACGTACGTCAGCAGATTCGACGGGAAGACGAGGTAACCGCGGAAATAAAAGAGAATGATGATGATGGGCGGGATCGTCACCGCGCTGAAAACCAACCGGCCGCTCAGGAAAATACTGAAGCGGTAAGCGAGGTAGTTGACCGGCTTGGTCAGGTAGGAATTGATCTGGCCCTCGCGAATATCGGACGCGATCTGCCATTCATCCTCGGTAGGTGTGACGAGGTTCGAGACGACAATCGTCAGCAAATAGTAATAGATCATCGAACCGTAATTGTAACCGTGCATGCCGCCGCCCGGCTCGCGGAAAACGGCGCGCCAGAGGAAGACGGTTCCCGCCAGCGGAATCAAGCCGAAGACGGCGCGCAGAAAATAATTCCAGCGGTAAACGAACGTGTTCTGAAGGCCCAAATTAAAAACAGTGAGGTATTTTTTCATTGAGCTCGTTCCTTCCGCGGATGGATTTTCCGCAGCGCGCGATCGTGAAGAGTCGAAAAGAACATGAGCGCGCAAACGGCGCCGATCAGCGCCATCAACATGTCTGATTGCGTGTCCCAAACGTCGCCCTGACTGCCGATGAAATCGTTCGCGGCGCTGCCGCTGATGAGGGCCATCCACCATTCCACCAATTCGTAAAAAGCGCTGATCGCCAGACAGACCGAGACGACGAGGAACGGGATCCATTTCTTCCGGTTCACCAACTCGAGGCGAAGAAACATCTCGCGCGCGATGAGTGCCGGGACGAATCCCTGCAGGAAATGACCGAGCCGGTCGTAGTGGTTGCGATGCCAGCCGAAAATGGGGCGAAGCCAGTCGAAAAGCGGCACGCGCGCGTAAGTATAGTGCCCTCCCACACAGAGCACGCAGATATGAAGCGCGATGAGTGCGTAACAGAGAGTGGTGAATTCGAACCGGCGATACGTCGCGAGAAGGATCGCCAATCCGGCGAGACCGGGCGCGATTTCCAGCCACCAGGTGAAACGATCGTGCGGGCGCCAGCCCGACCAACAGAAGACCATCGCCACGATGAACAAAAACACGAGATGAAATGTGCGGGCGTTTTTCATGCCGGTGCGGTCGGAGTATTTTGCGCCAACTCCACCGCGAGATTGATGGCGGCGATCATGCTGTCGGCGCGGGCCAGGCCTTTCCCGGCAATCTCGAAAGCGGTGCCATGGTCCGGGCTCGTGCGCGAATAGGGGAGGCCGAGCGTCACATTCACGCCCTCGTGGAAGGCATGCAGCTTCAACGGAATCAGACCTTGATCGTGATACATGCAGAGCACGCCATCCCAAGCGCCGCTGGCCGCGTGATGAAAAATGGTGTCGGGCGAAAAGGGACCAGAGAAGATGGGTGACTTGATATTCAGCTCTGCGATGGCCGGTGTGATTATTTCGATCTCTTCGCGGCCGAGCGCGCCGGATTCACCGGCATGCGGATTCAGGCCGGCGACAGCGATGCGTGGCTCTTCGATTTGCCGGCGCTGAAGAAAATCCTTCAAGAGCAAACCGACGCGCACAATCTCGCTTGTCCGCAGCGCCGGCGCGACCTCACGGAGCGGCAGATGCGTTGTCACCAACGCGACGGTCAGCTTTCCGCCAGTGAGCAACATCGCGAAGTTTTGCACACCGCAACGGTCTGCAAAAAACTCGGTTTGCCCCGGGAAGTTGAAACCGATTTCGTACATCCGCGCCTTGTGAATCGGTCCCGTCACGATGGCATCGATCTCGCCGCGAAGTGCGAGAGCGGCGCCCTGCTCCAGGGCAGCTAACGCGGCACGGGCGGTCTCCGGGGTCGGTTGGCCTAACGAGCAATTAATCGCTTCGCCCACCAGGGAATAATCCGCGGTCTCGGGCAATCGGCCAGAGGCCAGCGCGGCGCGGACGATCTCCGGTCCAATGCCGGCGGGATCGCCCAGGGTAATGCCGATGCGACACCGCATCGCGCATTGTCACCAACGACGCGACTGCTCGCAAGGTGGATCGAATGCTTCCGCGCTCAACCGCAGCCCACCGCGCGAAGCAGCGCCGGTTAAAAGGTCCGGATGTATGCCTTCTGCCGCAAGCCGGTGAGCCAGAGTTCCTGCTGCCGCTGCGCTTCTTCCTGCATCAACTTCTTCTCGATCTCCGGCCGGAGCTTGGCGAACGATGGCGTCTCGCCGCCGCGTTTCTCCTCGACCTTGAGGATGTAAAAGTTCGGCCCCAACTCGATCACGTGGCTGGTCCGGCCTGGCGGAAGATTGAACGCCACCTTTTCGAGAGGCGCTGCCAGCGTCTTGCGCTCGATCCAGCCCCAATCGCCGCCGAGATCGCGGGTGCTGTCTTCCGAATACATCTGGGCCATGCGCTCGAAAGGCGCGCCGTCCGCCAGCTTGCCCAGAATTTCCTCCGCGATCGCCTTCTGCGCCGCGGCATTCCCTTCCGCAGCGTGGGTCGGGATCATGATCATGCGCAGCTTGACCTGTTCCTTGGCCGTGAACTCCGCCTTATGCTTCGCGTAATATTCGGCGATCTTCGCCGGCGGAATAATCGTGGCGAGTTTCACATTCTTGCCGCGCATCGCCTGGACGATGATCTTTTCGGTTTCGTCTTTCTTGAAGGCGCTCAAGGAATAGTTCTGGGCCTGCAGCGTCTTGATGAACGTGTTGCGATCGTTGCCAAAATTTTCCCGGATGATGTCCTCCACTCGCTGCTCCACGAAGTGCTCGGGGATTTCGTATTTCTCCTTCCGAAACGATTGCACGATGAGCTGGCGATCGATCAAATCCTTGAGCGCGGCCTCCCGGGCGGTCTTGATTTGTTTCGCGAGTTCATCGCCTTTGAACTGGGACTGCAGTAGCCGCTCGCGCGGTCCCGAAACCCCACGGACTTGCGAAAAGGTGATGATGTCGCCATTGACGATCGCAGCGATGCCATCGACCTGCTGGCTTTCAGCCGCGAGCGCTCCGCGGCACAGCGGAGAAAGCATGACAGTGAACACTGCCAGTGCAGCGATGCAGAATGGACGAATCATGGGTTCTAAATCTTCCTGGTTAGTTCCAAAACTTCGGCAAGGCGGCGGACGATTTCATCAGTACTTATGCGAGGGAATTTGCCGCCGACAAGTAGAAAATCCCCGCGCCGGGTGAGCATCAATTTGTCTTCGCGCACTTCGACTCGAGTGACGCCGGCTTTGGCCGCAGCGAGCTTGATTTCGGTGAGAACGAGCAAATTGTCAACCGCCCGTGGAAACTTCCCGAAACGGTCCCGCCAATCCTTGCGCAGGCGGTCCCACTGCTCGCGCGTGGTAATTTCCGCCAGATGCCGGTAGGCCTGAATGCGCAGCGTGGGATCTGCCACGTAACTCGTCGGAATGAAGGCGGGAACGCGCGCCTCCGGTCCGAGCTGCACGAACTCGGCTTCATTCGTCGCGACAAAATCGAAGCGCAGCTCGACCTCGAGACGGGCTTTCGATTTTTCTCCCTTTAATTGCGCGACCGCCTGCTTGAGAAGCTGGCAATAAAGATCGAAACCGACGGCCATGATGTGGCCGCTCTGCGCGGTGCCGAGGATGCTGCCGGCGCCGCGGATTTCGAGATCGCGCATGGCGATGCGGAAGCCGGCGCCTAACGAGCTGTATTGCTTGATGGCGTTGATGCGTTTGCGCGCGGCGCCCACCGTCATCATCTCGCGCGGAAGGAGCAGGTAGGCATAGGCCTTGTGCTCGGCCCGGCCGACGCGGCCCCGCAACTGATAAAGATCCGCCAGACCGAAGCGGTCCGCCCGATCGATCACGATGGTATTGGCGTTCGGGATATCGAGCCCGCTCTCGATGATCGTCGTGCAAACAAGCACGTCGATTTGTCCGGCGACGAAGCGCGCCATGACGGATTCCAGTTCATCCGCGTCCATCTGCCCGTGGCCGAACTCGACCCGGGCCTGCGGGCAAAGCTCCACGATGCGGTCGCGCACTTTCTGGATCGATTGGACACGATTGTGCAAAAAATAAACCTGTCCCTGCCGCGCCAGCTCGCGGTTGATCGCATCGCGAATGATTCGCTCGTCGTAGCCGCACACCACGGTCTCCACCGGGAGCCGGTTCAGCGGCGGCGTCTCGATGGTGGACATGTCTTTCACGCCCACGAGAGAAAGATAGAGCGTGCGCGGGATCGGCGTGGCCGAGAGGGTGAGCACGTCCACCAGCTTGAAAAGCTCTTTGAATTTTTCCTTGTGAAGCACGCCGAAACGCTGCTCTTCGTCGATCACGACCAGGCCGAGGTCTTTGAAAACGACGTCGCCGGAAATAAGACGATGCGTGCCGATGACGATATCCACGCCGCCTTCGCGCAGAAGTTGCAGCACCTTGCGTTGCTCGGCGTGCGAACGGAAACGGCTGAGCATTTCCACCCGGACTGGATAATCGAGCATGCGCTGCCGGAAGGTTTCGAAATGCTGCTGCGCGAGAACGGTGGTCGGCGCGAGGACAACAACCTGTTTGCCTTCCATCACGGCTTTGAAGGCGGCCCGGATCGCCACCTCCGTTTTACCGAAACCCACATCGCCGCAGATCAGGCGATCCATCGAGCGCGGCAACTCCATGTCGCGCTTGGTCGCCGCGATGGCGGTGAGTTGATCGGGCGTTTCACGATAGGGGAAGGAATGCTCGAACTCGCCCTGCCATTTCGTGTCGGGTCCGAAGGGGTGGCCCAGTTGAGTTTCGCGCTCGGCCTGGACGGCGAGCATTTTTCCCGCGTAATCAAAAATGGAGGCGGCCGCCGTTCTCTTCGCGCGCGCCCATTTCGCATCCGCCAGCGAACTGAGCTGCGGCGATCTTTTCCCGACGCCGACATAGCGCGAAACCAGATAAGCCTGCTCCAGCGGGACATAGAGGCGCGATTCGTTTGCGAATTCGAGCGCGAGCACTTCCTGCATTTCGCCGCCTGGCGTCGGGACCCGCGTGAGCTGGAGGAATCGCCCCACTCCATGCTCGAGATGGATCACGAGATCGCCTTCGTTGAGTTCGCTGAAATCGATCTGCGCGCGATTGCGGCTGAGCTTTTCCGCGCGTTGCAGGCGACGCCGCCCGTGGGCCGTGTAACGCCCGAATAATTCCGCGCCGGAAAGGACGACGAGATGTCCGTCTGGAAAAACAAAGCCGCGCGGCAGCGTTCCTTCCACCAGGTCGGCGCCGGCCACGGCGTCTCCGATGATTTCGCGGAACCGCTCGATCTCCCCTTCCGTTTGGAAATAAATGACGATGCGAAATCCGGCCGCGCGCCAATCCTTCAGCCGCGCGGAAAATTGCGCGCGCTTCGCTTCGACCAGCATAAAATCGCCGACCGCGAAATCTCCGATGTCGCACTCCTCGAAGGCGCCGCGAAAGTCCTCGATTTCGTTCCCTCCCATCCAACCCTCACCAATCAGGATATCGGCCTCGTTATTTTCCTCGGGCTCGACCGCGATGCGCAGATGGCCGGGCGCAAGGTAATCCCGGACCGTTCCGGTCTGCTCTTCCGCCGCGCCGAGGAGGACTTCGACGTTTTGCAAATTGCGCACCGATATTTGGGTATCGACGTCGAATTCCCGCAGCGACTCCACGTCGTCGTCGAAAAATTCCGCGCGCACGGGCCGTTGCGCCTGCCACGAAAACAGATCGAGAATCCCGCCCCGCACCGCGAACTGACCGCGCGTGGTCACTTGCGAGACGCGGTCGTACCCGGCGGCGACGAGCGCTTCGACCGTGCGCTCCATCGGCTCGCGTTTTCCCCGCCGCAATGCAAGGACAGCCGAGTTCAATGCCGCCGGCTCCGGGGCGGCCTGATCGAGCACCGCGCGGGTGGCGATAATGACGTGCGGACCTTTCTCGCGCTGGAGGCCGTGCAACAGCGCCAGCCGCTCCGCTGCGATTTCCGGATCGGGCAGGATATTTTCGACGGCGGCGAATTCCGCTTCCGGCAAAAAGAGGGCATCGGGCAACCAGTTAAGCAGGCTCTCGTAGAGCAATTCCTGGGACCGGATATTCGGACAGAGAATCCAGATTGTTTTGCGAATGTTTCCGGCGATCGCGGCGACGAGAAACGCCTGCGCCGATTCGGTCACGTGCGAGAACGCGACTGGGAAGGTGCCGCTCTCGATCTCGCGCAGTTTTTGCGAAATCGGTTCCGCTCCGGCCACGACGGAGGGCAGCGTCTCAGTTAAAGAATCTTCCACCGGCAATGTTTCGCCGGATCGGCCCGAACTTCAAACGAGCTGCATTTAAGCAGGAGAGGAGAATTACATGCGACGCCCGACGGCTTCGGCAACGGCGCGCAGACGCGGAACAAGATCCGCGAAAACTTCGGGCACGATCGCCTGTTCGCCGTCGCTCTTGGCGAACTGCGGCGAATCGTGGACTTCGATCATGATCGCATCAGCGCCGGCCGCCACTGCCGCCAGTGCCATTTGCGGGACGAAATCGCGCAGGCCAATTCCGTGCGTCGGGTCGACCACGACCGGCAGGTGCGTCTTCGATTTTAGAATTGGGACGGCGTTGAGATCGAGGGTGTAGCGCGTGGCGTTTTCGAAGGTGCGAATGCCGCGCTCGCACAAGAGCACGTTCATGTTTCCTTCGCTCAGGATGTATTCCGCGCTCATGATCAGGTCGCTGATCGTGGCGCTGAAGCCGCGCTTGAGCAGAACGGGCAGGTGACTGCGGCCGACCTCTTTTAACAGGGAAAAATTCTGCATGTTGCGCGTCCCGATCTGGAGGCAATCGGCGTATTTCTCCACCACGGGCAGATCTCTCGCGTCCATGATTTCAGTGATGACCGGCAATCCGGTTTCCCGCCGCGCTTCCGCCAGAAAACGCAGGCCGTCCTCGCGCAAGCCCTGGAAGCTGTAGGGCGAAGTGCGCGGCTTAAAGGCGCCGCCCCGAAGAATGTCGGCGCCCAATTTTTTGACCGTGCGCGCGATCGACGAAATCTGCTCCTGGCTTTCCACGGCGCAGGGCCCGCAAATTAAAACCACGTTTTCGTCGCCGCCGATCTTCACTCCTCCCACGGAGACAGGGGAGGCGATGCCGCGAAATTCAAAAGAGGCGAGCTTGTACGGTTTCTCCAGCGGAACAATGGCTTCCACGCCGGGCATGGCTGCGAGCGGTTTTTCGCGAATGCGATCTTCCGCACCGATCACGCCGATAATCACTCGGGAAGCGCCGCGGCTAATCTGCGCGTCGAGGCCAAACTCCCGCACGCGCGCGACGACGCGCTCGATCTGTTCTTCGGTGGCGTTGGGTTGGGTGATAATGATCATGGCGCGAGCAACGGGACCACGATCATGTCGCCGCAAGACGGGAAGTGCAAGCCGAGAGCCGCGTGGGGACCTCGACCGGTTCTAGTGAGCGATCGATACCGGGGTGCCGGTCGAGACGGATTTGAAGAAATTCTCGGCCATGAATTCCGGCATCCGGATGCAACCATGGGAAGCCGGATAACCCGGCAGATAGCCGGCGTGCATGCCGACGCCGCCCACGATGCGCATGAAGTACGGCATGGGCGCGCCTTTGAAATGGGTGCCGGGCGGCTTGGGATCTTTTTCCACATCCACATTCGGCACTACCACGTTATCGGCTGAGTCGACGTAGTCGCCGTACTTGCTCGAGACATGCGCGACGTCTTTTTGAATGATGGAGAACGAGCCGCTCGGCGTGGTAAGACCTTCGCGGCCCGTGGAAAGCTGAGAAACCCCGACGAGCTGGCCGCCTTTGTAAAAATACGCGCGTTGCTCGCTTAACTTGATCTTGATCGAAGGCTTGCCCGAGACGCCATCGCCGTCCCAGTAGGAAACGGAATCCTGGGGAGCGGAAGAAGCGACCGGTCCGGTCCCGTAAACCCCGCCGAGATATTGGGATTGAGCGGCAAGCCTCGGATCGTCTCCATCACAGGCCCCGAGCAGAAGAGCCAGGGAGCCGGTGAGAGTGATGATCGATGAACGAAAAAAAAGCTGGGTCATAAGCGAAAATTTGGACCGACGCTTCTAACGCTCGTCCAGTCGAAAGTCAAGGTGACGGGCGGCTAATGCGTGCGTTGAATTGCTTCAATTTTTCGCGGGGACAGTTACCGGGAAGCGGCAGGGTGCTGGCTTGTATTCTGCTTTTTATGAGGGAGAATGGCGACCATTCTCCGCCTGCGGGAAGCGCGCTCTATGCCCACCTACGATTACTCATGCGAGAAGTGCGGAAAGACGTTCGAGATTTTCCAATCGATGCGCGATGAACCGCTCAAAGAATGTCCCAAGGAGCTTTGCCGCCAGAAAAAATGGGGTCATGGCAAAGTGAAACGCAGTATCGGCACTGGAGCCGGCCTGATCTTCAAGGGGTCGGGATTTTACATCACCGATTACCGCAGCAACAACTACAAGGAAGGTGCGAAGAAGGATGCGCCCGCGACGCCAGCCGCGAGTGCCGAAAAATCGTCCGGCGCGAAAGAGGGCGGCGGCACTGCCACGGCCTCGCCCCCCGCGAAACCTCAGCAAGGGAAACCGAAAAAGCAGTCTACCGAATGATTAAATTGGTCTGTCCCGAATGCCGGCGCGATAACGAGCCCGAGCGTATTTATTGCCACGATTGCGGAGCGCGCCTGGATCGGTCCGCGCTGGCAAAAGTAGCGCCAAAGGGCGAAGACGTGAAAGAAACGCACCGCCGGCTGCGTTCCATGCTCGATCCGCAGCGCGCGCGGATGCGGCTGATGTTTTTCAAAATCAGCAAGGTGATTCTCGGTGCCTGCGCGCTGGCGGCGCTGATCGTGATGTTGCTGCCGCCGCTGGACGTTCCGCCGCGCGTGAAAAGTGCCGAACTGCCGCCGCAAATAGGTTTCGATCTGGAGAACGCAACGCAGAATCATGGCGGGGCGCCCCTGAGCTATAAGGAGGAACAGGTGAACGCTTATCTCGTGAGCGCGTTGAAAAGCAAGCAGGCAGCCCTGAGCAAGCTCCTGCAATTCGAGCGCGCTTTGGTCAAGTTCGAGGAGAACAGTTGCCGGATCACGGTGGAGCGGTCCCTGTTCGGCTACTCCATTTACACCGCGACCTCTCAGGCCGTGACTTTGCAGGATGGGAAGCTGACTGGGGTGAACAACGGCGGAAGCATTGGACGCATGCCCATCCATCCGGCCCTGATGAAATGGGCCGACCCGATTTTCGGAGATTTGTGGACGGCTCTGGATCGCGAGAAGAAGTTGGTCGTGAAGATGGGCGCGATCGAGTTCCATCCGCAGACGGTGATCCTGACTCCGAAGCCGTAGGCCTTCGTCTTTCCCGCTCGCGTTTCGCAGGCGGTTTTGCGATGGTTTTCTCGCGCTCGCCGAAATGATTCCCGTTTACCGCGCCGGTTTGACCGTGCTTTGCTGTCTCCTCTTTTTGGGGCCCGCAATCGCCGGGGCGGCACCTGAGCGCAGTGTCAGCATTTCGCGGCAGTTCATTGTCTATGGCCCGGAGCTCCGTCTGCGCGGCGCGATCTGCGATCTCGCGGAACGAACGAAACGCGATCTTCTTCAACTCATCGATCAGCCGGATGAATGGGTCACGCCGATCGTCATCAAGGTGGAATATCCCCAGGCGAACTTGCCGGAAATTCCGCGAGCCGCCTTGAATTTTAGCCAGACCGGCTTCGGTTTAAAACTTCAGCTTGATCTGACCATCGCTGCGGATTTGTCTCACCCGCAGGTCCGCCGCGACCTTCTTCGCGCCATCCTCCTCGAAAGGATGTACCGCGGCCAACCCGATGTTCCCGCCGGCACGGCGTACGTCACACCGCCCGATTGGCTCCTCGATGGTGTCCCGCCGCAGCAATCGGATTCCGTGGGATCCAATGCGGATGTTCTGGCGGCGCCCGTGGTCGCGAAGAAGATTCTTCCGCTCGCCGAATTCCTGCGGCAACGACCCGATTTGCTCGACGCGCCCGGCCGTTCGCTTTATCGCGCGTATTCGATCGCGTTCGTGGAGCTTCTCCTTCACGAACGCGAGGGGCGACGTCGCCTGGCGCGCTTTATCACGGATCTTCCCGCCGCTTCGAATGATCCGCTGGCCGATCTCCATTCGCATTTTCCGGACCTGTTCGACGGCGAGGGGAGCGCGGACACGGCGTGGACTTCGTTCATCGCCCCGGCCGCGCGCGCCCCGGGATTTCAGTTATTTGGCGCGGAAGAAACGGAAAGCGCCCTGGATGAATTGCTTCATGTAAAGATCACCAACGCGGGTTCTGAAAAACGGTATCGGCTCGATGAGTTCGCCAGCTTTGTTCGCATTGCTTCCGCGAAGGCTGCGCTCGGCGCGCTCGGCCGGGATTTGAGCATCCTTTCGGCGCGGGCGAATCCGATCTACCGGCCTGTTATTTTGGAGTACGCGCAAATTACGGCGGTGCTCGCGCGCGGAAAAACGAAAGGAATCGGCGAGCGACTGTCCGGTTTGCGCTTATCGCGCAAGAACGTGGCCGCCCGCATGCAAGGGATCGACGATTACATGAATTGGTTCGAGGTGACCAAGTCGCGCGGGCCGAGTGGAGCGTTCGACGATTACATGAGAGCCGCCGACCTGGCGGCGCGTCGCGAACAAACGAGGCGCGATCCCATTTCACTTTATCTGGACGCGCTCGAAACCCAGTTTCAGTATTGAATCGCCATGCACAAGTCACTGCCGAACACGATCGATTACGTCGAGATGCCCTCAAAAAATCTCGCGGCCACGAAGAATTTCTTCACGGCACTCTTCGGCTGGTCGTTTCAAGATTACGGTCCGGATTATTGTGCATTCGACGACGGGCGCATGACCGGCGGCTTCTTCTCATCGGAGAAAACAGGCAGCGTGGCCGGCGGCGCTCCGCTCATCGTCTTTCATCATGCGGAACTCGAAAAGATGCGCGGCGAAGTCGAACGTCTGGGTGGAAAAATCACCCGCGAAATCTTCGAATTCCCCGGTGGCCGCCGCTTTCATTTCGAAGCCCCGGGCGGCGGCGAGTTCGCCATCTGGGGGGAGTAGCAGGTTGGCCGCCGCTTGCTCGCGCCAGCGTTGTTGCGTATCATAGGCGGCGCTCGTGAGCGGGCGTTTCATCATGCAAAAAATAGGATTCGCCGAAGCTCTTGATTCGATCGTGACCAGCGATCCGCGCTATCAGCGCGATGCCTACGTTTTTCTGCGCGATGCGCTCGATTACACGACGAAGCAGCAGAAAAAAACCAAGGGCGCATCCGTCCGCCACGTCGCCGGCCCGGAGCTGCTCGAAGGCGTCCGGCAATACGCGCTGAAGGAATTTGGTCCGATGGTGATGACCGTCCTCTCGTACTGGGGCATTCGATCCTGCGAAGACGTCGGGCACATGGTCTTCAACCTGATCGGCGCCGGGATTTTTGGGAAGACCGAGGAAGATTCGATTGATGATTTTAAGAACGTCTTCGATTTCCACGAAGCTTTTGTAAAACCGTTCGAGCCTGAAAAGCGCTCCCCTGCGGAGGCACCCCTTGGTTTGCCCGCGCCGAAGCTTTCCTGAAGCGAACCGCGCTCGCGCGCGGAGCTTCTGCTCGCCTGTATGTTGACCGCCCATCTTAAAGCAGCCCCGCCGGAAAGCAGCGCAGGCATCACCTTCCCGCCCAGCTCCGCGGAGAAACGCGTGCTGCCCAACGGACTGACGGTAATCGTGCAAGAGGACCGCAGCGCGCCCGTGGCCAGCGTGCAGGCGTGGTGCGGCACCGGCAGCATCGATGAGAATGAGCATCTCGGCGCTGGCTTGTCGCACATTCTGGAGCACATGCTTTTCAAGGGAACGAAAACGCGGCCCTCGAGCGCGATCGCGCAGAGCATCCAGGATGTGGGCGGATACATCAACGCTTACACGTCGTTCGATCGGACGGTGTATTGGATCGATGTTCCAAAGGAAGGCGCCAGCGTCGCGCTCGATATTTTATCCGACGCGATGATGAATTCGACTCTTCCCGCGGAGGAGTATGCCAGGGAACAGGAAGTGATCCGGCGCGAATTCGCGATGGGGACTGACGACCCGGACCGGATGGCGGGGCAGTTGCTTTTCGCGACCGCGTTTCAGCGCCATCCCTATCGCCTCCCAGTGATCGGGCAGCTGGATATTTTCGATCGTCTCACGCAGGAGGATGTGATGCGTTACTACAAGACGCGCTACGTGCCGAACAATCTCACCTTCATCGTGGTGGGCGATGTGGATGCGGAAGCGGTCTATCGGCAGCTCGTCGATTTTTTCACGGATCACCCCGCGAAATCGCTTCAGCCCGTTTACATCCCGGGCGAGCCGGCGCAGCTCGGGCCGCGCATCGTTGATCAGGAATTTGAAACCGAGCTGACCCGGCTCTCGCTGGCTTGGCATATTCCGGAGATCACGCATCCGGACGTTCCGGCGCTCGATCTTCTCTCGACGATTCTCGGCGATGGCCGCAGCTCTCGTCTTTATCGTCGCGTCCGCGAAGAAGCGGGACTCGCCTTCGGGGTCTCGGCGTTTTCCTACACGCCGGGCGATCCGGGATTGCTCGGAATCGACGCGACGGTCGAGCCGGCGAAGCGCCAGGCGACGCAAGAGCTCGTGCTGAAAATCCTCGACGAGATCAAGCAGGGCGGCGTGACGCCGGACGAGCTCGCGAAAGCGAAGAAAATTTCACTCAGCCATCACCTCGGCTCGCTCACCACCATGCGGGGCCAGGCGTCGGACCTTGGTTCGAACTGGTTCCTGACGCGCAACCTCAATTTTACCCGCGACTATCTTGCGGCCGTCCAAAAAATTACGCCGGACGACATCCGGCGCGTCGCGGAAAAATATCTCACGACCGATAATCTCACGATCGTCTCGTTGAATCCGAAGGGTAGTGCGGCGGCGAGAACTGAAGCGACGAAGCCCCTTTCAGCCGGTGAAATTCAGAAGATCGAGCTGACAAATGGAATGCGGCTTCTGGTCCGGGAAGATGCACGACTGCCGCTCATCTCGATGGCGGCCGTTTTTCGCGGCGGTCTTCTGGCCGAGACGCCGCAGACGAACGGGATCACGCGCTTGATGGCGAAGGTGCTGTTGAAAGGCACGAAGACGCGCACGGCCGAGCAAATTGCTGACACGATCGAAGCGGTCGGCGGCAGCATCGGCAGTGAAGCCGGCAACAATAGCTTTAGCGTGTCGCTGGATGTCACGCAGCCCGATTTGAGACTGGGCGCGGAGCTGCTTGCCGACGTTCTGCTCAACGCCACGATGCCGGAGAAAGCGGTGGCGCGTGAAAAAGAAGTGCAGCTTGCCGGGATCAAGGAAGATGAAGAGCAATTAACCACCGTGGCCCGCAATATTTTGCGGGAAGAGCTTTTCCCACAGCATCCTTACGCGCTTCGGGGCAAGGGCTCGGTCGAGTCGGTCTCGAGGCTGACCCAGCAGGATTTGCTCAATTTCAGGGATCGTTATCTCGTCGCGAAGAACGGCGTTATTTCCATTTTCGGTAACGTCGCGGCCGCGGAAGTGAAACAGATTTTCGAGGAGACCCTCGCGGGGATGAAGGCAGGCAAACTCGCGCTGACCGACCCTCCGAAGCCGTCACCCCTGACCAAAAGCAGCACGGTCGAAAACCTGAAAGACAAGGCGCAAGGCGTCATCATGGTCGGTTATCGCGGAGTCGATATTTTTAGTCCGGATCGGCACGCCCTCGAGTTGATCGACGAAGCCAGCAGCGATCTGGGCTCGCGCTTCTTCATTCGCATCCGCGAGCAAATGGGTCTGGCCTATTATGTCGGCGCCGGCCAGATGCAAGGCCTGGTCCCGGGCCTTTTCCTTTTTTATCTCGGGACCGACCCGCAGAAAATCGAGCAAGTGAAGACAGCGCTGCTCGACGAGATCAACCAGCTCGCGGCCGAGGGTCTGACGAAAGAGGAGTTGATGCGCGCGAAAAAGAAAATGCTCGGGCAGCAGCAGATCGCCAATCAAAGCAACGATTCCTTTGGATACATGGCGGCACTCGATGAACTTTACGGCCTCGGCTTCGCCCATTACCAAACGCTCGAGCGCGAGGTGGAGGCGGTCACGCTCGAGGACGTGAAACGCGCCGCCGCAAAATATTTTCAAAATCAGCCGTACGTCCTCGCGATCGTGCGGCCGCCGGGGAAATGATCCGGAACGATTCGAGCACGAGCAGGAGAAGAAGCGAATCGTAATCGTGCTCGTGCTCCTGCGCGTGATCGATTATTAGTAATTCACCATGGCCGAAGTCCAGACCAACACACAATCAGGGGAGCTCTCCCAGCGTTTCATTGAATTCGTCATGATGCAGGCGCAGAACGCCGCGCTTTTTCTCGGGCAAATCCCGAACCCGCAAACCGGGCAGGGCGAAGTCAATCTGGAGCTGGCCAAGATGTTCATCGACCAGCTCGCGATGATTCAGGAGAAGACGCGCGGGAATCTTACCGGCGAAGAAACCGCCGTGCTGCGAAACACGCTTTCGAATCTGCAAATGGCGTTTGTGGAAGTGTCGCAACAATCGCGCGGGGGAAGCGTCGCTCCGCCACCGCAGGCTGCGTCCGGGGCTGAGACTGCGGAGCCGACGCCGTCCACGTCTTCTTCCACGGAAAAGGCCGAGGCCCCGGGGCCCTCTCAGACCGAATCCGAATCGCGCAAGAAATTTACGAAAAGCTACGGCGCGTAGAGAGCGGGGATATGGTTGTCATCCCGAGCCGCGCAGACGGCGTGGGACCTCACAGTCGAAGAG
>JBEEHO010000072.1:0-3025 GCA_041167425.1 Verrucomicrobiota bacterium
GTTGATTGTCCGGCCGTCTGTGAACAAGGACAATTTCATCACGCTGGCGGTTAAGCCCGAAATCAGCAACAAAGTCGGTGACGCCACCTTCAATTTTGCTGGCGCTCAGGTGCTGAGCCCGATTATTGACACACGTTCCCTGGATTCAAACGTATTGATCAAAAGCGGTGACACTCTTGCGATCGGCGGACTTCTTCAGGATGAAGTCACCAAGGCCCGGACGAAAGTGCCAGTGGTGGGGGACATCCCTGTGCTGGGATACCTTTTTCAGAGCCGCTCCAATCAACGGGTAAAACGAAATCTGCTCGTCTTTGTCACGCCGACGATCATCGATCAACATTACGGCACCGGTCTGGAAGACCAGGTCAGCGGGATTCACCACTCCGGTGAGGAATTCGCCGACCCGAACGGCTGGCGCAACAATGCGAAAGGCGCGGTGCGTTTGGTGCCGACATCAAATCGTCACATCGCCGCGGATTATCCGAAACCCGGAACGCCACCAGCGCCAGCGCGGACCGAAGAAACGACGACGACAACGACCAAGTCGATCGACTTCAAGAGCACCGCGAACGACCGGGGCTTTTAAATAACGAAACAAATGTGGGGTTGAGAGGGGGCGGATACTCGTGAGAGGTCCGCCCTCTTTGTTTTGGCTTGGGAATTAACTCGCCAAATACCGGCTCAGGTGAGTTCGCAGTTCCGTGCGAGCACGGAAAAGAAGGCTCTTCACGGCCGGCACAGATTGATCGAGGACTTCTGCGATTTGTTCATAGCTGAGATCGTCATAACGGCGAAGCACTACCGCCATCCGCTGTGTTTCCGGAAGCCGCGCAATGGCAGCCTCGATGGCGCCTTGCAGTTCCCGTTCGAGCAACGCCGCGTCCGGAGCCATCGCGCGCTCGTCTTTTATCGGCCGCTCTTCCTCCTCTGGTTCGAGTTGGAGCGGCACCTGGGCGTGACGGGATCGGCGCCTCAACTCATTGAAAACGAGATTGCGCGTGATTTTCAAGAGCCAGGTGGTGAACTTCGCCCGCGGGACGTAACGCTTCGCGCTTTTCCAAACCCGCACGAACACTTGTTGCGCGATATCCTCGACGTCGGAGTTGCTGCCCAACATGCGCGCCACCGTTCCTATCACGAGGCGCTGGTGCCGCTCCACCAGCTGTTCGAATGCAGTCGTCTCCCCGGTGCTCACAAGCTGCATCAGCCGCACGTCTTCGGCGTCCTGCTCGGTTTGTCCCGCTGGGCTGGGTTGATCGCCGGACATTGTCAGTAAAGACGTCCGGGCGACGGATCGGTTACAGGACTAACCCGGCGGTGAGCGGGAACATTTCTTTCCTTCGTCCTGCGCCGGGGCCTTCTCCCGCGCTTTCGGTTGCAACCGAAGTAGAGTATGTGCATCATAGGCTTCGAAAAAACCTGACCGCCGCCATCGTCTTGATGAATCTATCTCTCATTCCCAATGACCTTCGACCCATCGCGGAAAAGGTCGAGAGCCGACAGCGAATCTCGGAATCAGAGGCGCTTCAATTGTATCGCTCGAACGATCTCAACGCACTGGGGCTTATGGCCAGCGCCGTGCGCGAGCGGAAGAACGGAAACGTGGCGACCTATATTCTAAATCGCTACATTAATTACTCGAACGTCTGCATTCTCTCCTGCCAGTTTTGCGCCTTCGCGGCGAAAAAGCGGGATGCCCACGCCTTCGAGCGGACAAGCGACGATATCGTGGCCGCCGTGCAGGAGTCTCTCGCGGTCGGAATTACGGAGGTCCACATGGTGGGTGGCCTGCATCCCACGCTGAAGAAAGATTGGTATCTCAGCCTGCTGCGACGTTTGCGCGCTCTCGATCCGAACCTGATCATCAAAGCTTTTACCGCAATCGAGGTGCGCCATTTGGCGCAACGAATTTTCAAGCTGTCGATTGCTGACACGCTCGCTGCTTTGCGTGAGGCCGGCCTGGGCGCTCTCACTGGCGGCGGCGCGGAGATCTTCGATGCCGCTGTGCGCGATGAACTATGCCGCGGAAAGGAAAGCGCGGAAGAGTGGCTGGAGGTGCACCGCATCTGGCACCAGATGGGGTGCCGCAGCACGTGCACGATGCTGTATGGCCACATCGAAACGCTGGAACAGCGCGTCGATCATTTACGGCAGCTGCGCGAATTGCAGGAGGAAACGGGAGGCTTCACCGGCTTCGTTCCCTTTGCCTTCGAGCCCCAGACGACGATCCTCGCGCACGTCAAAGCGGCCTCGGCCGTCGAACAGCTTCGC
Organism: Verrucomicrobiota bacterium; assembly: GCA_041167425.1. Lineage (GTDB taxonomy): Bacteria > Verrucomicrobiota > Verrucomicrobiia > Chthoniobacterales > UBA10450 > AV80. The sequence continues at coordinate 2,272 of JBEEHO010000072.1, forward strand.
AATCTCGCGGTCAGCCGCATCTATCTGGATAACTTCGATCATCTCACGGCGTATTGGGTTTCGATGGGATTGCCGCTGGCTCAGGTTTCCCTCAGCTACGGAGTGGACGATCTCCACGGCACCATCATGGAAGAAAGAATCTTTCATATGGCCGGCGCAAAAACTCCGCAGGAACAAACGGTCGAGACCCTGGAAAACGTGATCCGTGAAGCGGGTCGCGACCCAGTGCAGCGGGACAGTTATTACCGGCATTTTCCGGGAAAGCGCCCGGTCGCCTCCGCTCCGCCCACGCTCGAATCTGAGCTCGTTTGCGCGTAACGTGTGCCTTTGAGCGATTTGTTGCGGATTGGCTGCGTCAAGTATCTCAACGCCCGCCCGCTGATCCACGGGTGGGAAAGCGAGGTCGTGTTCGATCACCCAGCGAAGCTCTGCGAGCAGCTCGCCGCGGGCACACTCGATGTTGCTCTTGCCTCGAGTTTCGAATTTCTCTGGAACCCAAGTTACATCCTCGTGGATGATATTTCGATCTCGTCCAACGGTCCGGTCCACAGCGTTTTCCTGGCGCACGCCGGCGCGCTCTCCGGGATCGAGGAGATCGAGGTCGATCCGGCTTCGCTCACTTCCGTAAACCTGTTGCGCTGTCTTCTGGCCGACGCCGGTCTTTCGCCTAAGCTGGTCGCCAGGACGCGGCTCATCCAGAGGGCCATCACGCCCAAGCTGGCGAAATTCTTCATCGGCGACCAGGCCATCCGTT
>JBEEHO010000073.1:0-4730 GCA_041167425.1 Verrucomicrobiota bacterium
TGCAAATCCTGTCAAACCCTTTATCAATCGGCCATGAGAACCGCCGTCGCCTGCGCGTTCATTAGCCTGATGGCGCTGGCAGTTTGCGAGGGGAAACAGCGGCATGGCACAGTCCGTTTTTACACGGAGGCCAACCCGAATGACGGGGCCGTGTTCTCGACCACCATCCGGTCGCAGTTCTCCGGCAAGACCGTGGTCATAGAAAAGATCCCGGCCATCTCGGAGAATGATGTGATCGGGTTTCAAGTTTATCGCGCGGCTGACGGCACTTTCGGGGTCTTGTTGGAGTTGAACGATCACGGCAGACTGGCGCTCGACACCCTGAGCATCGAACGGCGGGGAACGTTTCTTTTCATCTTCGTAAACGGCCGTCCGATTAGCGAACTGCAAATCGATCGCCGCGTCTCGGACGGCAAAATCTACATCGCGTCGGGCCTGACCTCCAATGACATCGCATCGATGAAGAAAGACTGGCCCCTGACCGCGCCCCGGAAAAAATAAGCAGATGCGACATTGTTTAGCGGGCCGCGCCATTGCTCTGATTATCAGCCTTGCGGCCGCGGGGGAAATCCGAGCCGAGCCGTTGAACCTGGCGCTGCCCACGGAGAACGACGCGATTTTTCGCGGGGACGGCGCGGAATTCTACCAATACATCGAGCGCAATTACCAGGGCGTGAAATCGACTCCGTGGGAAGGCGGTCGCTATGGCTTTGTCCGCAACCCGGTCGAGACCGCGGCCGGAATTGTTTACACGCGCTTTCACGAGGGCATAGATATTCGGCCGCTCCAGCGGGATGCCAGCGGAGAGCCGCTCGATGCGGTGCGCGCGATCGCAGCGGGCGTCGTGGTGCATACGAATCCGGTGCCGGGATTTTCCAATTACGGGAAGTATGTGGTGGTGGAACATCGCTGGGACGGCTGCAACTATTACAGCCTCTACGGGCACCTGAGCTCGATCACGGTGCACGCCGGACAACGGGTGCAGCAACGCGATCAGCTCGGCGTGATGGGTCACACCGGCGAAGGCTTGAACCAGGCGCGCGCACACGTGCATCTCGAACTGAACCTGCTCCTGAGCCGGCAGTTTGAAGCGTGGCACGACTTCTATTCGCGGAACGATCCAAACCATAATGGCCTGTACAACGGGATCAATTTGATGGGGCTCGACATCGCGCGGCTTTATCTGGAATTGCGCAAGCGGCCTTCGCTCACCATTCCGGAGTTCCTTTCTGAAGAAGAAACTTTTTACCGCGTTCTCCTGCCCGCTTCGAAACACTTCGATCTGGCCCGGTTTTATCCCTGGATGGTCGCGCGAAAAACGGACGAACACCCGGCTTCGTGGGAAGTCTCATTCAACCGCGCGGGGGTCCCGCTGAAGATCGAGCCGAGTGCGAAACATGTCACCGGGCCGGAGCTTTCCTTTCTCAAAAAAAGCGGAGTCGACGCGAATTTATTGACGCGCGATCAGATTTCAGGACGGGGCGAAGGCGCTCATCTGACCGAAAAGGGAAAGCAATTCATGCGGCTGCTCATTTACCCGGACTGAGCTCGAAGGTAGAAACGCGCTGCGAGAATGCGTTATGCTTCCTGAGAGCGCACCGACATGACGAAGATCACACGGCGGAAATTTCTCGGGCTAAGCGCGCTGGCGTTGCCGGCGGCGCTGGGCGCCGATGCGCGGTTCATCGAACCGACATCGTTGCGCGTGACGAAATTTAATCTATACGGGGGTGGCGACTGCCGCTTCGTCCATTTCACGGACTTCCATCACAAAGGCGACGTGAAGTACGCTGCGGAAGTTGTCCGCACGATCAACGAGCTCGAGCCGGAGTTTGTTTGCTTCACCGGCGATCTCGTCGAAGACGCGCGGTTTGCCACGGAAGCGCTCGGCTTCATTCAACAAATAAAGGCGCCGGTTTACGGCTCGCCCGGAAATCACGATTATTGGAGTCATGTTTCTTTTCCAGAATTCGAGCGGGCGTTCGCGGCCACCGGGGGCGCGTGGCTGGTCGATCGCGCGATTGTTCTCCCGAAACATGATCTTGAGCTCGTCGGCATGGGCCGGGGCGGCATCCACTCTTTCAGCGACGCCCGGGCGAGCCGGCAGGTCTTGTTGATGCATTATCCGGAAATGGCGAACACCTTGCACGATCGGCGATTCGATTTGATCCTCGCGGGGCACTCGCATGGAGGACAAGTCCGGCTGCCTTTTTACGGCGCGTTGATCGTTCCTCACGGCGTGGGCCCGTACCAACTCGGCTATTACGAAACGCCCGGCGGTCCTCTTTATGTGAACGCGGGCATCGGCACCTATCGCATTCCATTGCGAGTGAATTGCCGGCCTGAAATTACCGTTGTCACTCTGTAGCCATCGCCTGATAGGCGACGCGGGAATTTGCATTGAACGCAAACCCGAACGCTTCGCACTGCGAGGCGGCCACAAAGCGCGACGGAAGCGGCTGCCGCTAACAGGACGTCGGCATTCGCTGCGCGAGCGCAACGGCGTGGGGAATCGCGCCGGCGACAAAGCCAAGGCATTCCACCGCCCCAGACGGCTTGCCCGGCAACGCGAGAACGAGCGCCCGGCCTACCACCGCGGCAAGGCTGCGGGATAGAATTGCGTTCGGCGTGATCTTCATCGACTCGCGCCGCATCGCTTCTCCAAACCCTGGAAGCTCAACGCGCATGACGGCGCGGATTGCTTCCGGCGTGACATCTCGAGGCGCGATGCCGGTGCCGCCCGTCGCGAGAATAAGGCCGCACCCTTGCGCGGCGAACGAGCGCACTGTTTCCTGAATGCGCGCGATTTCATCGGGAACGACAGCTTCCGCCAGAATCTGCCAGCCCTGTTTTAGTGCGGCCTCTTTCAGCGCCGGTCCACCCAGATCGTCATATTCGCCTGCCGCGGCCCGATCGGAAATGGTGATGATGCCAACGGTGATTTGCATGTGGTCAGGTGAATTCGGGCGATGAGGCAAAAAAAGATGCGGAGCAGCGTGTCATCCCGAGCCGCACAGACGGCGAGGGACCTCCCGGTCGCAGGGAAAAGCACGCAAATTCGCTTCGCGATCCACGAAGCTAAGACTGGCGAATCTGTCGGGTCTCTGCTTGCGTAATTTTTCGACCATCTGTGAGGTCCCTCGCCGTCTGCGCGGCTCGGGATGACATCGGCACCGTCGCTTCACACATCGCGTTTGGTTTTCTCGAGCAACCGAATGTCCGTGATCTGCATTTCCTTATCCACGGCTTTGCACATGTCGTAGATGGTGAGCAAGGCGACCGCCACACCGGTCAACGCTTCCATTTCCACGCCGGTTTGCGCCACCGTGCGCGCCGTGCATTTCACTTCCAACCCCGATCCGGATGTCGCGAGCTCGATCTCGACGTGGCTCAGGTTCAGGTTGTGACAGAGCGGAATCAATTGCGACGTTTGCTTCGCGCCTTGAATCCCGGCGATGCGCGCAGTCGCAAAAACATTTCCCTTTCCGGTCTGGTTCTTCGCGATGAGCTCGAGCGTCTCTTCGCGCAGTTGAATTCTGCCCGCGGCAACGGCTTCCCGCGCGCTCCGAACTTTCGCGGAAACGTCGACCATTTGCGCGCTTCCATCCTCCGCCAGGTGAGTCAATCGGTTCATGCTCAACCGCCGATCGCCACCATCATCCGGCCGGGCTCGTAGTTCTCCCGGAAGTCGTGCTGCTCCGGTTTCCGCTCCACCACGTCCAGGAAAAATTGTTTTAATTCCGCATCGCTCGCGCCGGCGCGCATCACCTTCATGATGTCGAACTCCAGATAACTTCCGAGACACGGGCGGAGCTTGCCATCGCAGGTCAGCCGCAATTTGTTGCAGCTCTCGCAGAAATGCAGATTCGTCATCGCTCCGATAAAACCAATGCGCTGGTCGCGTCCGGGAATTTTATAATAACTCGACGGACCGTTCGTGCGGAAAGTCGGATCAGGAATCAACGGGCCGTAATGCGATTCGAGTCCGCGCCGCATTTCCGCGACCGGAAGGAAATTATCTTCGTGCAGCACGTCTCCCGTGCTCACGGGCATCAACTCGATGAAACGCAGCAGCAGGTTTCGCGCGGCGGCGTATTCCACCAGCGGAATAAATTGGTCCTCGTTCCGTCCTCGCATCAGGACGCAGTTCAGTTTTATCAGAGGAAATCGCGCGGCCATGGCGGCGTCGATCCCGGCCAGCGCTTGCGGCAAATAATCGCGCCCGGTCGTTTTCGCGTAGACTTCCGGGTCGAGGGTATCGAGCGAGACGTTGACGGAATTCACCCCGGCCGCGCGCAAGGATGCCGCCATCGTTAGGCCATCCCGACCCTCGCGCGAAAGCAAAGTTCCATTGGTGGAAATGCCGATGTCGTCGATGCCTGGAATCGAGGGCAGCGCCTGGAACAGGAGAAGAACATCGCGGCGCGTGAGCGGTTCGCCGCCGGTAATCCGCAATTTGGAAACGCCGAGCTCCGCTGCGATGCGAATGAGCCGGAGCGTTTCTTCGTAAGTTAAGACATCCTCACGCGGGAGCCATTCCTGTAACTCGCGCGGCATGCAGTAGGTGCAGCGCTCATTGCAGCGGTCCGTGATCGAGACCCGGAGATAGGAAATGCGATGGTGATATCGATCTTCCACTTGAAGTGCAACGATACGGTCGGGACGGGGTTGAATCAAGAAAGCGAGACAATTGACTCGATAAAGGAGGCCTGTATGTTTTTTAGTATGAA
>JBEEHO010000074.1:0-2719 GCA_041167425.1 Verrucomicrobiota bacterium
TGCGCGGCTCGGGATGACACGCGGCTTTCACGCCATCGCGCCGAAAGCCAATCCGAGCCCGTAGGTCACCACGGCTTCGATCACGCCCACCAGCGTCATCTCGAATCCCGAGGCCCACCATGAGCGGATCGTGATAAGCGACTTCACCGCGCCGACGGCGAAATGCGCGGCGATGCTGATCGCGAAGGACGCAATGACGGCGTTGATTCCGCTCATGAAGAAAAACGGAATGATGGGAATAAACGCGCCGACCGCCGTTGAGACAGCGGCTGAGGTGGCGGACTTCCAGTGATTCGGAAAATGATGCTGCGAGAGACCGAGCTCGTGTTGCGCCATGGCATGCACCATCTGGTCCGGCTGTTCCGCCAGCTTCTCCGCCATGCGTTGCGATTCTTCCGGAGCGAACCCCTGGAGCTGATAGAAAAGCGACATCTCCTCGATTTCTTCTTCCGGATTTTCTTCGACTTCGACTTTCTCGCGCGCGATTTCCGCTTCGTAAACTTCTGCTTCGCTTTTGGCCGCGAGATAAGCGCCTGCCCCCATTGAAAGCGAAGAAGCGAGCATTCCCGCCAGGCCGGAGATGAGGACGTAATGCTGCTGATTATTGGTCGCGCCCGCGACGCCGGAAACGATGCCGAAGACGGCGCCCAATCCGTCGTTCACGCCATAAATAGCATCCGCCACCCAGCTGCCGCCGCGCCCGTGCCAGCGCTCTCGCTTGAGAATGGTATCGAGAACGCTGCGCGGGCCGGGAGCCGCCGGCGCCATCGTATTCAAGACGCGCGCATGCGCTTTTTCCTCGAGCGCGGCTTCGCGCAAGAACTTCTGCGCGTCCGGATCATCGGCCAGAGCGCGCTCGCTTTGCGCGCGGTAACGGGCCTCGTGCCGGTCTTCGGCCGCTTCCATCCGGCGAATGGCCACATCGAGGCCCGCGACCCGGTTCCACCAGCGGTTAAGGCGCTGGCCTAACGAGTCCTTCAGCTCCGGTGGTTCCAGGCCCAGCTCCGTCAATTTCTGGGCCCAGCGCGTCGCATGCCTTTCCTCGGCCTCGGCCATGCGCAGCAAAATGCTTTTGCGCTTTGGATCGCTCTCGCGTTCGGCCAGGTCCCGGTAAACACGCGACGTTTCCACTTCGGCGCGCCAGTTTTGCTTCAGCGCTTCGATTGATTCCGGGTCGTTAGGCATGGGAACTCAGTCCGCTTCCGCGAGGGCGGCGTGGAACGGCACGGTTTTGGGCCGGGTCTGCTGCACGGTGATGACGAGTGCGACGGAGCCAACGATCAGGCCGGCGGCCACGATCGCGCGCGCGGTCAGCGTTTCGCCCGCGAACAAAGCGCCGAGGAGCACGGCCACGATTGGATTTATATAGGCGTAGGTCGCGACCTTCGAAGGGTCGCAATGCCGAAGGAGATAGGCGTAGGCGCTGTATCCAACCACGGCCCCGATAGTAACAAGATAGGCGAAAGAGCCAACGGAAAGATAGCTCATGTGGCCGGGATCGACGCGGTGGAGTTCGCCCGTGAACAGGCCGCCGAGGGTCAGGAGAGCGCCGCCGCAAACCATTTGCTGGCCGGCGGCGAGAAATGGATTGGAGACGATCTTTGCCTTGGTCGAATAGATCGAGCCGACGGACCAGAGAAAGGACGAGCAGAGCAAAATGACCATGCCGATGGCCGGATGGCTGGTGTCGTTAGGCGAAAAATGCAGCGCCGGTGCCACCAGAATTCCCACTCCGATGAAGCCCCCGGCCAGGCCCAGCCAAACAATCGGCGCCGGTCTCGGGGCCGTGCCCATCGCCCAGGCCAGCAGCGCAATGTAGATTGGCACTGTCGCCACCATGACCGAAGCGAGGCCCGACGAGACGTATTGTTCCGCGAGAGTGACGCCGCCGTTTCCGCCTACCAGCAGGCAGGCGCCGACGATCAGAGACGTCCGCCAATCGCGGAGCGAAGCGCGAGGCGCGCCCTGCCAGCGTGCGATCGCGTGGATAATCAACCCGGCCAAGAGAAAGCGCGTCCCCGCCATGAGCAGCGGCGGAATGGTCTCAATCGCGAAGCGGATGGCGAGATAGGTCGAGCCCCAGATCAGGTAAAGCGCCGCGAAGGCGGCGAGGAGCGCGAGTTTTGTGGGCGGAGCGGGCACCGGTTATCGTGTCACTGTCGCGATGTTCGCGCCAATCGCTTTTCGCGCGCATTCTTTTTCCCGGGGCAACGGCATTTTTCGAAGCGGGCTGCCACTTTGTCATCCCGAGGCGCGCAGACGAAGAGGGACCTCCCAACTTTTGTTTGATTACGCTAACCGCATTCCGCGTGACTGAATGTACGGCTGTGAGGTCCCTCGCCGTCTGCGCGGCTCGGGATGACACCGGTCCCATCGCTCTGCAGAAAATTGCATTAGTCGCGCCGTCGCGGTGCGATCAACCGGTAGAGCAGCAGCAAAAGCATTGCCCCAATCACCGAGGCGAGGAAACCGACAGGCTGGCCTTCCTGATACCAGCCCAACTTCTGCCCGAGGTAGGAAGCAACATACGCTCCCGCGATGCCGATCAGCATGGTGATGATGCAGCCACCCGGGTCGCGACCCGGCATGAGCAGTTTCGCCACCGCGCCGATCAATAGTCCAATGACCAGCGTCCAGATAATTGAATGGCCCATAATAATAAAGATCCTTACTGTCCGAGTGGAATCGTGCCGCGAGATTATTTCTGGATGTAGAGGCG
>JBEEHO010000075.1:0-4863 GCA_041167425.1 Verrucomicrobiota bacterium
AGCGCCAGACGATCGCCGGGATGATGACGAACGTCTGGATGAACGCGATCACCAGCCACCAGGCCAGCGGAGCGTCGGTGAAAACATTGTAGACCATGAGCGGCCACGCCAGGATGAAACCGTAGGCGCGCCAGTACGCGCGCGGGTGGCCCCAGTCGGGCCATTGATGGGCCGCATATTGCTGGACCGAGATGTAAGATTCGAAAAGATGATCCGCGATCGTCTTGCCCATCCCCTGATCGAACCAGCCGTTGTAACCGAGATACGGCAAAATGATTTCCGGCAGGACAAAAAGCGGCAGCACTTGCACGAGCATCAACACACTCGTCTGCAAAGTAACGTAGGGCGTGCGACGCCGGCGAATCCGCGTGATGCCGAAGAGAACGATGCAAAGGCTGTAGGCTAAAGTGTAATAAAAGGATCGCGATTTGAGTGAGACCGCTATGGTCCCGAGGAGCGTCGACCGATCGGCCACCTGCGTTTGAAACCAGCCGCCTAACGAGTTCAGAACAGCCGGCATGTTTTCCGGGAACGGATTCAGCCACGTCTCGGCGAAGCCACCCGATTTCCACGCGTAAACAAAAATGCAGGAGACAAGAAAAATTCCGAGCGCGATCCAGCCGGGGATTGTCCCCTCGCCCGCGATCGGAATGCCGGAGCGCCGAAAGAACTCCAGCGGCGCTTCCCGGCCGAGCATGGTAAACACGACGTCGTTAGGCAGCTCCTCTTCCGTTCCGTTCTTCAGAAAAACGCTCTTCGGTTCAATCCGTGTCACCGCCGTCCCGAGCGCAAGTTTGAGCGAGCCGGGCGACTTCTGTCCGCGCATCCCCGAAGTGACCGCGGGGTTGACCCGTTCCGAAGTCGGCTTTTCGATTTGCACATCAGCCGCGCCATCGCGCACGAGCATCTCGACTTTCTCGATGTTCGCCGGCTTGGCCCGCGCTAATTCCGTGCGGCGATAACTGAGGGTGACGTGCGATCCACATGCGGCCAAGGCGATCGCCGTCTCCAGGGCCGAATCGCCTCCGCCGACGACGAGCGCATTTTGCCCGGCAAATTCCTTCGGATCGAAAAGGCGATTGTAGACCTTGTCGAGCTCTTCCCCGGGAACACCGAGCTTGCGAAAATTTCCGCTGCGCCCGATGGCGATGATGGCGCGCCGCGCCGCGACCGTCGTCTGGTCGTCCTGGTGCAGAAGCAGCTCGCTCCCTTTCCGCTCGATGCGTTCGATTCGCGCCGCAGTCACTTCGATCCCCGCGGCGCGCCGTTGCGCCTCCATTTCCGCCAGCAGTGTTTCCTTGACCTCGGCGGTAAATTGCAGACCGCCATCGAGCTTCATCTCGGTGGGATAGGTGTAGATCGGCTTTGCTTTCGGGAAATTGACGACGGTGGAAAAAATCTCGGTCGCCTCAAAGACCGCAAAATTCAGTCCCGCCTTCTTCGCTTCGATCGCCGCCGAAATGCCGGCGACACCAGCACCGATGATCGCGAGATCCAGCGTGCCGGAATCACGCGGTCCGCCTTTTTGAAAACCCGGCTCCTGCAAAATCGCGCGAACGGCCTGCGCGCCGGTGTGCGAGGAAAACTTCAGGAGCGGAATCCCGGTGAGATCGCCCACGATCCGCACGCCGGGTTGAGCGGTGACTCCATCCGGTCCGGAAACGGGAAGCTTCTCCACCGTGCCCGCGGGCCACTGCGTATGGAGCCATTTCGTGTAACGTTCGATGATTCCGGGCATGAAAGAGCGTCATCATTTGTAATTCGTCATGCCGAACGCGAAAAGAGAAATCCCGCACGACCGCAACGCCCTCGCTGGTCGAAGGAGTGGGATGACCGCTGCAGAAATCCAACGCCGCTACCCGATCGGGGCGGAACTGATCGGGGAAAGCCTGACGCATTTTCGCGTGTGGGCGCCGAAAGCGAAACAGGTGGAGGTGGTTTTGGAAACCAGCCCGGAGAATGAGGCACAGCGCACTTTTCATCCTCTCGCGGCGGAAAGCGGCGGGTACTTTTCCGGCGCGGTGACCGCGGGCGCGGGCGCGTTCTACCGGTTTCGCGTCAACGAGTCTGAGGAATTCCATCCCGATCCGGCCTCGCGTTTTCAACCGCAGGGCCCGCATCGATCCTCGTGTGTGGTGGATCCTTCGCGCTTTCGCTGGAGCGACCAGGAATGGAAAGGCCTGCGCATGCCGGGCCAGATTATTTACGAAATGCATGTCGGCACTTTCACGCGCGAAGGTACATGGCAGGCGGCCGCAAAGGAATTGGCGGAGCTGGCGAGGATTGGCGTGACCGTGATCGAGATGATGCCGATCGCGGATTTCCCCGGGGAATTCGGCTGGGGTTATGACGGCGTCGATCTCTTCGCGCCCTGTCGTCTCTACGGCACGCCGGACGATTTGCGCGCGTTCGTGAACCACGCCCACTCGTTAGGCCTGGGCGTAATTCTCGATGTCGTTTACAACCATCTCGGTCCCGAGGGAAATTATCTGCGCGTTTTTTCCGAGGATTACTTTACCGATCAGCACGAAAACGATTGGGGCGACTCGTTGAATTTCGACGGTCGGAACTCCGGGCCCGTGCGCGAGTTTTTCATCACGAACGGCCGTTACTGGATCGAGGAATTCCATTTCGACGGCTTTCGGTTCGATGCCACGCAGAGCATCGTCGATTCCTCCAGCGAATACATCGTCGGCGCCATCGGCCGCGCGGCCCGCCTCGCGGCGGGCGATCGGTCCATCATTCTGATTGCGGAGAATGAACCCCAGGATACCAAGCTCGTCCGGCCGCGCAGCGAAGGCGGCGACGATCTCGACGGACTTTGGAACGACGATATGCACCATAGCGCAATGGTCGCCCTGACCGGCCAGCACGAAGCGTATTACAGCGATTACCGGGGCCGGCCGCAGGAGCTCATCTCCTCCGCGAAGTACGGCTATCTTTTTCAGGGCCAGCCTTACATCTGGCAGGAAGCGCCGCGCGGCATGCCGACTTTCGGCGTTCCTCCCGCCGCATTCGTTGGGTTCCTCGAGAACCACGATCAGGTTTCGAACTCGGCTTTCGGCGAACGCGTGCGCTTTTTCACTTCACCCGGCCGTTATCGCGCGATGACCGCGCTGCTGATGCTCGGTCCGTGGACCCCGATGCTTTTCCAGGGCCAGGAATTTGGCGCATCGAGCCCGTTTGTTTATTTCACCGACATGTCGGGAGATCTGCGGGAAGCAATTCGGCTGGGGCGTTTCAAATTCCTGGCTCAGTTCCCCTCGATCGCCACCGACGAGATTCAGAGGCAGTTGCCCGACCCGTCCGATCCGGAAGTCTTCGCGCGCTGCAAGCTCGATTTTTCGGAGCGGAAGAAGAACATTCAGTTCTACGATTTGCACTGCGATCTCATTAAACTCCGGCGCGAAGACCCGCGCTTTCGCGAGCAAAAAATGCGCGGAGTGGACGGTGCGGTTTTAGGCAAGGCGAGTTTTGCGCTGCGTTATTTAAGCGACGATGGCGACGACCGGTTGCTGGTGGTGAACCTGGGCGAACGCCTGGCGCTGGAGCCGGCCCCGGAGCCGTTACTTGCCCCGCCCTTTGGATTTCGCTGGGAAAATCTTTGGTCGAGCGACTCGCCGCGCTACGGTGGCCCCGGGGCGATTCAAGTCACGAGTGACGAACATTGGCTGCTCCCCGCGGAAGCGGCCGTCGCCCTGCATCCGGTCCGCGAAACGGCTCCGCGCAAAAAACCGAAGAAACGCTAAGTGAACGAACTGACGAATTCAGATGTGGTCGTGACGCGCTCGATGAGCTGGGACGGCGCCCAGACCTCCCGCGAGGTTCTGCTCAATCGCGAATGGCTCGTGACGAACGGGCTGGGCGGCTACGCGTCCGGCACTGTCTCCGGAGCCGTCACGAGAAAATACCATGGCCTCCTCGTCTCCGCGTTGCCGGCGCCCCTCGGGCGCGTGGTCATGTGGAACCACGTCTCGGAATTCCTCCACTTCGACGACAACGAAGTCGTGTCGTTAGGCGCGGAAGAGCGCGCCGGCGGGCAGCTCGATCTCCACGGCGCCGAATACCTGCGGGAGTTTCGCCTCGAAGACGGCATGCCAGTCTGGATTTATCACGTCCGCGATCTGGTGATCGAGAAGCGTGTCCTGATGCCTCATCTCCAAAACACCGTTCACGTCAGTTATCAGATCGTCGGGAGTGGAACACCGCCGCGCCTCGAGCTCCGGCCGGCATTTCATTTCCGCCATCATGAGGATGCGGTCGATGTGCCCCTGGCGGAACCTTACAAGCTCAGCGCGGTGAACGAGCGTTACGAAATCGTTTCGGCCCGCCGGAAGCTTCCGCCCCTCCGCATGCGTCTTTGCGGTCGCGCCACCGCGTTCACCATCGCGCCCGCGCGAATCCATCAGGTGGTCTACCGCACCGAACAGGCCCGCGGCTACGCCTATGAGGGCCAGCTTTGGAGCCCGGGATTTTTCCAGGTTGATCTCACCGGTGAAAAAACCGCGACCCTGATCGCCTCGACCGAGCCGTGGGATATCATCGATGTTTTAAGCCCCGCCGAGGTGCTGGCTTCGGAACGGGAACGGCGCGCGCGTCTGCTCGCGGAGACGGACAGCGGCGCGCATGATGGCATTGCCGCGGAATTGGTTTTCGCAAGCGACCAATTTGTCATCACGCCGGCCGGCCGGGCCGAGGAAGCGGCGCGCGCCCACGCCGCAGGCGACGAGGTTCGGACCGTCATCGCCGGCTATCACTGGTTCACCGATTGGGGACGGGACACGATGATCAGCCTGGAGGGATTGACGCTGGTCACCGGGCGATGCCTGGAAGCGGGATACATTTTGCGCACGTTCGCCCATT
>JBEEHO010000076.1:0-3563 GCA_041167425.1 Verrucomicrobiota bacterium
TCCGGCAGGTTATCGTGCTCATAGTAACCGACCCTGGTAAAGTCGCCCAGGATCCATGGGACAGGATAAGTGCTGCTTCGGATCAAATGACCGACCAGGTGAGCGTCAGTCGGGTTCCGTTTGGCCAGGCTGAGTAATGGCCGGGTCAGCTTGAAGATATCGTTGTAGGTCTGAACGTAGACGTAGGACTCCGTATCCGTCGTGCAATGATAGTAATTAAGCTGGATACTCATCCAGAGCGACACGCCGAGCACTGGAGCCGAGATAACATAAGCGATCCGGTGATCCTTCGCCGGGATAAGCAGGAGCAGCGACCCGAAAATGAAGAGCAAGGGCCAGACGATACTAATGATGCACCAGGGCGTCTTATAGTGGACGATGCTATACCCGGCCAGCGTTCCCACCCCGTAAACGGCGAGATAACGCACACTGATGTTCTTGATGAATGGAGTGATCAGGCAAAAACACAGGCCCAGGAGCACCGGAATTTCGTACTCCTGGATCAGCTTGAGCCAGTAATACCACGGCTTTTCGTGCCCGTTGCCATTGCTTCCCGTCTTGAACCAGGCATCAAAGGTAAGGTAAAGGCCTTTCACTCCGTCCCAGTTAAGGAAGAAGCCCGAATAAAAGATGACGATGGCGGCGGTGGCCGCGAGAAGGACCAGCGCGAAGTCGACCGGGTTCCAGGTCTGTCGGGAAAGCCCGGCATCGGGTGCAGGATTCATGAGCTGTGATATCCAGGTGACCAGCACCGCGATCACGGCGCAACCGGCGTGGATGATGTAAGTCTCCTTGGTCAGGATCATGCCGGCCAGTCCCATGCCCGCGCACCAAAGGTATCGCGCCGTGCCCCGTTGCCATAAGCCGAGCAGGCCGAGGATGAATAGCATCGAGAAGAGCTGGAGCCAGACTTCGTGGATCGAATAACGCCCGTAGAAAACAAATCCCGGCGAGACGGCCATGGCCAGCGCGGCCACCCGGCTGACGTTGCGTCCGACGAACGGCTCGAACTTCAGCGCGAGATGAATGCAGGCAATGCTGGCGAACACCACAGGCAGGCGCAACGCCCAAAGATTCCGGCCCAGCAGCGTCTGCGAAAGAAAGAGAACGTAGAAGTGAAACGGCCCGTGATAATTCGTCGGATCGTACCGATAAAAACCATTCTTGACCATTTGGTCGACGAACCAGCCGTTGATGCCTTCATCGAAATGCGGCGGTTTCATATCGAGCAGGAACAGCCGGAGAAGGGCGCCCAGCGCGATGATGGCCCACGGCACCCAGTCCGTGGCCGTGGCGGCTTGCTTGAGCTGATCCAGCCGGTCGCCCCAGGTGGGAGAAATCGCTAGCGCGCTGCTCGCTCCGCTGCTAGTAGGCGCTGCGATGCGCATTCTCGTTACCGGTGGCTGTGGGTTCATCGGGAGCAATTTTATCCGGTATATTTTGCAGCATTACAAGCCGGCCTCGGTCAGCAACGTCGATGTGCTCACCTACGCCGGAAACCTCGCGAACCTGGACGGCATCGCGGAGGAACATGGCGAGCGCTACGAATTTTTCAAAGCCGATATCGCAAATTCCGACCAGATGGATGCGCTCATGACCGAGCACACCTTTTACGCCGTGGTGAACTTCGCCGCCGAGTCCCATGTCGACCGCAGCATCAATTCGCCGCAGAATTTCATTCACACCAATATCGTCGGCACCAGCGTGCTGCTCGATTGCGCCCGGCGCCATGGCGTGAAGCGCTTCATCCAGATCTCGACCGACGAAGTCTACGGGTCGTTAGGCGCGACCGGGAAGTTCACCGAGCAATCGCCCCTCGAGCCCAGCTCGCCTTATTCCGCCAGCAAAGCCGGCGCGGACCTGGTCGCGCTCGCCTGCCACAAAACCTTCGGCCAGGAAGTGATCGTGACCCGCTGCTCGAACAACTACGGGCCGTATCAATTCCCCGAGAAACTGATTCCGCTCATGATCATCAACGCCATGCGCGACGATCCCCTGCCTGTTTACGGCGACGGCCTGAACGTGCGCGACTGGATCCACGTGGAAGACCATTGCGGCGGCATCGTGGCCTCGCTCTTCGAGGGCAAAGCCGGCGCCGTTTACAATTTCGGCGGCGACAGCGAGATGCCGAACATCGAAACCGTGAAAGCGATCCTGCAAAAACTCGGCAAACCCGAGAGCCTGATCTCGTATGTCACCGACCGCCTCGGCCACGACCGCCGTTACGCGATCGATTCCTCCTTCGCCCAGCGCGAGCTGAAATGGAAACCGCTCCACCATTTCAAGGAAGGCCTCGAATCGACCATCGATTGGTATGTCAATAATCGCGCCTGGTGGGAACCGCTCCTCGAGCGCACCGGGCGGCATTAAAGCCGAAGCAAAATGGTCGAGCCCTGGTCTGACAAAATAGGGCAGCGGCTACACGCCGCTGTTGCCTTTCTCGGATTCTCGGGATAAAAGCTTTCAATCCCCCTATGTCTGAGGAGCTGAAGCCCCCTCTAGTATTTCGTCCGCTTTGCTGCGGAGGCATTACTAATGCCGCAAAGACAAGACGGTTATTTCTTAGCAAGGATCCTATTTAACGGCTGGGACCCAAAGGAACGTGAGCAATTTTCATCTCGACCTTCGGCAGCGCGTCCACGCCGGGTGCCTTAAGCACAATGGCGCCGAATTAGAGGAGACCGGTGCCGACGGCCTGTGCGTGAATCTCGTGTCCGAATTGGATGGGCTTCCAGTGCGATGCGTCGGCAAATGGGCCTACGATAAGATCTATCGGCTCGTTCAATACTTCGGAATATTTGCCGGGGGGATGAAGGCGCAATGGGACGCCCTGAACTACATCGAGATAGGATGCGGGCCAGGTCGCTGCATCCTTCGCGAAAACTGCACGGAATTGGACGGCACGGCTCTCGCGGTGGTCCGCAATCGTCACTTCGCGTCGTTGAAAAAGGCGCTCTTCATCGATGCCAGCTCGCGCGTCACGGAAATCTTGAATCAGCGCTTAGTTTCGTTGGAATCGACACCACTGGCAGAAGCAATTGTCGGAAATTACGAGGACCCTTCGAGTCTCCGCACATTTATCGAGAAGTTACTACCACGTTCACTGAATTTCGTTTTTATCGATCCCACCGAATGCGATGTTCCTTTCTCGACCATCGAATGGATTGTCAGCCACCTGCAAAATACTGACCTTCTTATCAATGTCGCTCTCGGAACTGACGTGAATCGCAATATCATACCGGCGATCCTTTCTCCCACCCATACAAAAGCGCGAGAAAAGTACGAGCGTTTCCTTGGCACCCCAGGATTCTGCGCACAGCCCGAGGTAATAGAGTTGGCGAAACGGGCAGATCACGAAGCGTTGCGCCGCATGTTCGCCGAGGCATATAAAGAGGGGCTTCGAAAACTTGGCTATCCGTACACTGACGTCCGTCCCGTGCTGCATTATTATCATCTCCTGTTTGCCTCCAGAAATCCAAAGGGACTGGAATTTTGGCTCAAGTCCTGCAAAATCGCGCCCGACAATCAGCGGGAATTAATCTAGGCTCTCGCTAAATGGCGGA
>JBEEHO010000077.1:0-2993 GCA_041167425.1 Verrucomicrobiota bacterium
CAGCAAGGACCACGGTATCTTGCGCGCCGGATTGGTAATGATAACCGGATAGAGGAAAAGGTTGTCATAGACGTTCCGAAAACCCGCCGCAAAGGTTAACAGGAGCATTGGGAGTAATCCCCCCGCGAATCCGAGGAGGTAAATCCAACGCATCTTACCTGGATGGAAGAAGAGAAGGATGCCTCCGGCGATCGCCATTGCCGGAGTAAGATCGGGCCGGTAAAGCAACGTCGCCGCGGCCAAAACTCCCGCGAGGAGAATTTGCCGGCGAGTCGGGGTCGCGGCTAGTAGGTAGAGCGACCAAAGCGCGCAGGCCACACCGCCGATCCATCCGAAGGGCGCCAACCCCGTCGGCAAGAGAAAAAAATGTGCAATGCAAACGGAGCCTAGGGCAAGAATCAGCCCGCGCGGGCGGACGATGGAAAAAAGAGCTGCCAGCACTGCCAGATGATAGAAACATCCGACCGTGCGCTCGACCATCACGCCCGGTTGGAAAAGGGCATAGATTCCAGCAAGGAAATAAGCGTTCGCCGGGCCGTAGAACGTCTCAAAGTCCCGGTAGGGGAGCCAGCCCTTGAGAATCAGTTCCGGATAGAGCAGAAGCGAACCATCGTCCATTCGCTGAGCCGCCGAGTCATATCCGGATGCGGCGGACGCCAGAATCACGAGAAACACGGCCGTGCCGAGGACAAACGCGGGCCGATTTTTGAGCAGCTTCGACATATTCGGCGACCGCTTCTACAATGGATCGGGCGAATTTTCCAGAGGCCTTTTGTTGCGAGCGGCCGGCGCCCCGTGGCTCAGACGATGCCATCCGCGCGGCCACTAGGTAAAAACCGGCTGCAATGGAATGGCCCCTGCTAAACAAAAGGGTAAGTGGGATTCTCGCGCCAACCTGCCAAACTCATTCTAGCCACGTCACTGTTCGCGATCGTCTGGATCGCGGCCGTCGCGTTTGGCTTGCGCACCCTGTCCCATTACGAAAATACGCCTGGTCGTGTCGGGGAGCTTCCGCGTATCTGGCCCGCGACAAAGATCGAACTGGCAAAGAACCGTCCGACTCTGGTGATGCTGGCCCACCCGCATTGTCCCTGCACCGCCGCGAGCGTGAGTGAGCTGGCGCAGATCATGGCAGGGCTTCAGGGAAGAGTCGCTGCGTATGTGCTTTTTGTTAAACCTCGCGAAGCCGGCACCGATTGGGAGGACACCGATCTTCGACGAAGCGTTGATGCCATTCCCGGCGTCCAAGCCGTGATCGATCGCGATGGGATCGAGGCGCAGCGTTTCGGCGCGGAAACCTCCGGGCACACGCTCTTGTTTGGCGCGGATGGACGTTTGCTTTTCAGTGGCGGGATTACGGCATCGCGCGGGCACGCCGGCGACAACGCAGGCGAGAGCGCAATCGTGGCTCTGGTCAATAACCAGACGCCGACCCTGACTCGAACGCTTATTTTCGGCTGTTCGCTGGCTAACCGCGCCAAGATAGAGACCAAGCGCTTATGTTCGAACTAAACGCCGACGCCAGCGGAGTCAGCTATTCCGTCGAGCGTGCCGATGAGCTCTTTGAGCAGCATCAGCAACAAATCTATCGGCAGACCGACCGCCTGTTCGCAAGGCTCATGTTCTTCCAGTGGGTGGCGGGAATTCTTATTGCTCTCTTCGTTTCGCCCCGCACCTGGTCCGGCCAAGCAAGCGAGGTGCATCTCCATGTGTGGGCCGCCATTTTCCTCGGCGGCGCGATAAGTATCTTTCCGATCTGGATGACGCGGGCGTGGCCTGGCGCGGCTATCACGCGCCATGTCATTGCCGTCGCGCAGATGCTGATGTCGGCTTTGCTGATCGCGCTGACCGGCGGGCGAATCGAGACGCATTTCCATGTCTTCGGCTCACTGGTTATTCTTTCTTTCTATCGCGATTGGCGCGTGCTCATTCCCGCGACAGTGGTAGTGGCACTCGACCACTTTCTTCGTGGCATCTATTGGCCTTATTCGGTTTACGGAGTGCTCACAGCCAGCCCTTTTCGATCGCTCGAACATGCTGGCTGGGTAATTTTTGAAGATGTTTTTCTGTTTATCTCGTGCCTGCGCAGCATTCGTGAGATGCGCCAAATCGCCAATCGAGCCGCGGCGCTCGAAGCCAGCGAACAAGGCTTTCGCCAGATTTTCGAGGACGCGCCGATCGGAATGGGCGTGGTAGGTCTGGACGAAAGTTTCACTCAGGTCAATGCGACGCTGTGCGAGATGCTGGGCTATTCCGAAAGCGAACTGACACGGCTGACCACGATGGACATCACCTTCGAGGAAGATATCCTGCAAGGGAAACAAAACGCGGAAGAGTTATTGACCGGTGGCCCGCGGTCTTCCGTGGAAAGACGCTATATCCGCAAGGATGGCGAGATGCTTTGGATCACGCGCACCGCCTGTCTCATGCGAGATGTGGACGGGCAGCCGCGCGCTTTCCTGATCATGGTGGAAGACATCTCCGAACGGAAGTGGGCGGAAAAGGAGTTATGCGAGCGGAAACGCGAACTGGAAGCTGCTCACCACGCTAACCAGCTCATCATGGATAACTCGCAGGACGTGATCTGCACGATGGATGAGAAGGGGCGCTTCCTTAGCGTCAGCCTGGCGTGCGAACATTTATGGGGTTATGCCCCGTCCGAACTCGTTGGGCGCGCCTACATCGATTTCGTTTGTCCAGAAGACAAGGAGATGACGAGGCAGGTCGAGAAGATCGTCCTGCTGGATGGGAAGATCACAGATTTTGTCAACCGCTACATTCGCAAGGATGGTTCTCTCGTTCATACCCTTTGGTCGGCCAGCTGGTCGGCCACCGATAAAATCCTGTTCTGCGTCGCGCACGATGTCACCGAACGCACCCGGATCGAGACAGCTCTTCGCGACGCCAAGAAAGAGGCCGACCGTGCCAACCAGGCCAAGAGCGAGTTCCTCTCCCGGATGAGTCATGAACTTCGCACGCCGCTCAACGCTATT
>JBEEHO010000078.1:0-5032 GCA_041167425.1 Verrucomicrobiota bacterium
GGTGTTTGATTCGAGTTTGAACTCATCCTCCAGGTCACCTTCAAAGGCCCAGGCATGCACGGTCTTTCCGCCCTTCTGTTTTATGCTTCCTAGCTCTATCCAATCTCCGGATGGCGAAACGCCCAGCTCCTCCTTGAACTCAATTCTTGCGCGGCCTGGAAGATCTTCACCTTCGTCGACCTCACCTTTGGGAATGGTCCAGGCGCCGTCATCTTTGTTTTGGAAATAGGGGCCGCCCGGATGAACCAGTAACACTTCCAGTTCGCGACCTTTCCTACGAAACATAAGCAGTCCTGCGCTGGTCTTGGACCGTTCCATTGCCGGTAACATTCTGTGGTCGCTCTGAGCGAGTCGAGGAATCTCTTCCGTCCCACGGTGAGCTGTCTTCCAGCCGTGCTCCAGCGGTACGGCCGGCGGCGACTGCACGTTTAGTCAGGAGGACTGGAAAGCCCACTGGTCCATGATGCTTCGAGTCCGCGCCGCCGATTGCGCGCATCGCAGCAAGGTGAAAAATGCAAACCGTCGCGGTTAATGACGAACCCCTTGACGTCCGGCGTTGCACGCTAATGTATGCGCCACATGTCTTTTTCGCGTTCCAAATTCCTTTCTCTTTCCCTGGCGATCGCGTCGGTCGCGTTCGCGAATTGCGCTTCTTCCGCCACCATCCGTGTGCGCGCGGAACCGGTCTTCGCCACTTCGGCTGATGACCCCGTCTTGCGCAACCGGATTGCGGCCCTTGGTCCAGCCGTGCGCCCCGACGAGGCCCAGGCGGTAGCTCGTTGCGCTTATAACACTGGACGCGAGCTTAAACGCGAATGGCGGGTGGTCTGGCCGCCCGGCCTCCAGAATTTCCTCGTTCACACCGGGGCCAGGAAGGGCGGCCTTTGTTTTCAGTGGGCCACGGAGTTACTCCTGCGACTCGATGCCTTGAAGCTGCAAACGATCGACCTGCACTGGGCGGAAGCCTTCCCGGAAACCGGGAGCGAGCACAACGTGATTGTGGTCACGGCTAAAGGGCAACCTTTCGAGCGAGGTATCTTGCTCGATAACTGGCGCTACGGCGGACGTCTTGTCTGGGGCGCTGTTCCCGAGGATCCGCATTATGTCTGGAAGGAGAACAAGGCCGCCGCGGCCCGAAGGCTTCCGAAACGCCCGGCGGTCAGGGACTGAGCGGCCGGTGGTTTGGTAAGCAAACTGCTAGTTGTGGGCGCGAGGAGTTACCCTGCCCATGCATACCACTCTTGACGCCGCCATCTGCGTAAACGGTCACAATTACGAAAGTGAAGAGAGCATGCCGGAGAATATTCGGCAGGGGTTCGAACGAGTGGTGGCCGGCGCGCTCAAAGCGAAGCGGAGCTTTTTTGTGGGCCGGACCGCGCGTTTCGTTCCGATGTTAAAGAGCAGGATCGTCTGTGATAGCGCGGAGTTCAGCGACTCACGCCAGATGCCGTCGGCGGACCGGCGGGAATACGAAGATCTGCTGTCGGCCATGCTGCCCGGTTACATTGCGGCCCGGGTCGCTCAAGGCGAAGCCCGGCTGCAACGAAGGAACAAGCTCGTGGTAGCGCTGACCAGCTTGGCGTTCTCAACCGCTTACCTTGGGTATCACGACTGTTTCAACTCTAAGTTTCTTTTCCATTTCCTCCGCTTTCTCTTTGGCTTGACCTAGGCCGCTTCGGACGCCCCAAGCCTCAAGACCCTGGAGTGTGTGTCGAGGTAAAGTAATCGTTAAGGCTCATTTCGAGGTGCTCAGAACGTACTGGTTGTCCTCGCTGTCGCGAAACTTAACGAAGGTGCCCCACGGTTGTTTCTCCGGGGGACCGTCGAAGGCAACGCCACGCTTCTTAAGTTCTTCATAGCTCTTCTCCACGTCCGCGCTGGCGAAGACGATCGGTGAGAAGGTCCCCACGCGGTCCTCCTGGCCTTCCATGGTGTAAAGGACGACACGCGTCTCGGCTTTCGGGATGCGTAGTTCGATCCAGCGCTGCTTTTCATCAAAGGGTTGGTCGGTGATGATGGTGAAGCCGAGCTTCTCTGTGTAGAAATCGAGCGCGCGGTTTTGATCCCGCACCGGGATGCTGACGAATTTGATGTGACTGATCATGGCGGGCAACCTAACTCCGCGGGCTTGGTCTCGTCGAGCGGAGAGGAACGCGCGCTTGTCGAAAGTCTTGTCCGATTATCGGTATAGCGGTTACGCTCACCTCCATGCCTCGTTTCCGGACAACCGTGCCTGTGGACGACTATGTGCTCGATGTCCTGATGCGCGACCTGATCGCGCATGATCAGCAGCCATCGGCTTTTCTGGTCTACCTCTTCTTGTTTGGCCGCGCCGCGCGTCAACGCTGGCGGCCGGTAGCGATGAGCCTGCGCATGATCTCGGACGAAACAGGCCTTTCCAAAAGCGCCGTGCAAACCGCGCTGGACACACTGCGCCGCCGCGAACTGATCTTCACCACGCGCGTCCACGCGACCGGAGTGCCCAGGCATCGCGTGATCCGCCATTGGCTGAAATCGTAAACGCCAGAAAAATGGAACGCAGCTTGCCCGTTGCCTGTTTCTTTTCTGAGTTCCTGCTTTCCTGATTGGTCGGCTCTCTGTGAGAATGTCTCGATGGATCGCCCGTCTAATCTACATCGCGCATCGGCGCTGCTCTTCGCGCGACTAATTCTTGGCCTGATCTTTTCCATGGCCGGTTTCTGGAAAGTGTTCCAGCTGGGACCGATCGAGCACGCCAGGAAATATTTCCTTCCTTACGCCGATACCTTCCTGCCTGTCTGGTCTCTCTGGGTCGTCGGCGTTACCATTCCTTTCGTCGAGCTTATTGCCGGAGCCCTTGTCATCCTGGGTCTGCGCCTGCGCGATGCTCTTATCGCCCTTGGCTTCGTTCTCGTTATCGTAACCTTCGGCCACCTCCTGCGAGAACCACTTTTTAACCTGACTGGCCACGTCATCCCCCGTCTAGCTCTCCTTCTTTTTCTCCTATGGGCTCCGCGGGAAAGCGATTCTTTTTCCATGGATTACTTTCTGCGGCGACAAAGGACGGAGCTACCGTGATTAGCCTTCCGGGTTTGACTCTTTTCCGGTTAAGCCAGGCCCGTCTTCCGAAGGCCTAGTTCACTTCGTACTCAACATCAACTACGACGCGCACGGTCTTGCGCTCTGGCGTGGCTTCGTCGCGGTTCTCTACCTTGAACCAGCCTTGGGAAGCATTCCGTAGCTTGCCCAGGGTCGTCTGTGAATCTCGGGAGAATTGGTCGGCCGCGATGCGAGCGTTCCTGGTTGCTTCCTGGATCATGCCTGGCTTGATCTCGTTGAGTTGATTGTAAACGTAGTTCGGCTCCGACTTTCCCGAAAGCAGCACGCCGCTAACCATAAGACTCGAAGCCGAAGCCAGGGCCGGCTTGATGGCATCCACCTTGGCGGTGCGTAACAGGACAGACTGATCCGCGCGATACCGTTCGGGTGGAGGCGGGGAATTTTTATCGCGCTCATCCATGCTGGTATCGTGCAAGGCGGGTGGTTGCACCGCCATGTCGGTGTCGTCAAAGCCTGCTCCCTTCAGGAAGGCCAGAACGGCCTTGGTGCTATCGCCCAGTTTCTTATTGATTTCGGCCAGATCGTTGCCCGTGGTGCTGTAGCCGATGGTCCAGGTAGCAACACTGGCAGGCACTTCCCGTTCTGAAAGGCCCTTAACCGAGATGATCCGGCGCACACTGTTTCTTCCGGATATTCCTTCGCCGACAAAGTAACCCCCGGAAGCGAGACCTAGAGCGATTAGTAACGCCGAAACTACCAGTGATATGCGCTGGGATGTCATAAGGGAAATAACCTAAGCTACAATGACCGTGGGCAGGCTACCAAGCCTGCCTTAGCGCGGACCGTTGTTAGTCTGGGTGGGCTTCTTCAATACGCGCTTTCTCGGCGTGGCGGAAGGCTGCGGATTGTTTTGTGTGGTGGCGTGCGTGGTGGTAGTGGTGGTCGCTGTCGGTCCTTTGGTCTGCCCAGGAGTCTGGCGGTAGATTATCGGTGGCGGCGTGGACGTGGGCTTACTCGGACCGATTACAGGACCCTGCCCCGTCACAGGACGGGGAGTGGGAGATTGCTGCGGATGATCGTTGCGGGTAGGACCGCGATGAGGACCGGAGCGGAACCCTCCTCCCAGCAAGTCGATCACGGGCAGGAGCGGGAAGATGGAGGGTCCGCTGGGTGCTGGACCAGGAGGCGGCTGCTGGCTCGTGGCAACGATCAGATCCCGGCTCGGCAGAGGCGGAAAATCCGTGATCAGCGGATGCTTTCTCATGACATCGTTCAGATCGATATTAACCGGCGGTGGAACGGTGGTGGCGCCAGCCGGGACATCGATCATTTGCCCGCCGCGAGCATTCTGAAATTGCTTGGGATACTTAACCAGGGAAAGCCGTGCGCTTCCTTCCAGCACCATCAATTTATTCCTGCCGCCGCGCGTGGATTCGACGATCAGTGTGGTGCCCGTCACCGCCACGGTCACTGCGCTGGTTTTGATTCGGCCGCCGCCGGAATCTTTCGGAACGCGGAGGAGAATCGAGCCGCTATCGACCTGGGCGTTGCGCCCGGCCTTGTTGAAACTGAAGATCGTGTTGGAGCCCAGGCGGGTAATGGTGAGATCGGAGAAAGTAAGTTCCGAACGCGAATCTCCGCCGGTCCGGACGCCGGTATCGTCGGCCACGCGATCGTTGACCACGGCGGCCCGTGCCGCGGCGTCGGTAGGCAGGATTTTGACATCTCGAATAATCTGCGTGACACGCGCGTCTTTTTTCGAATCGGCGGCGATGGCCTGGCCGACGGCGAGCAGAAGGGCAACAGAACTGACGAGGATTTTAAGTTTCATGGAGCGGGTTGGTCTGAAGTCCCAGCGTGACCAGACCGCCCGCTGATGTCGAGACCAAAACTACGACGTAGCTGACGCTGGAGCGCCCATCGCCCGCAAGTATCGCTGCGCGGAACGGCTGACTGCGCCTTTGGCATCGGACAAGACATTCCGTTCCCACCA
>JBEEHO010000079.1:0-3994 GCA_041167425.1 Verrucomicrobiota bacterium
AGCTCGGAGTCCAGGTGTCGAAGAGTTGGAACGTGGTAGAATCGAACACGATCGGTTTCGTGTATTGGCGGCTCTTGAGATCAAAAAAACCGCTCCCCCGGCTAAGACCAAACTGGTTGGTGCCCTCGACGTGATTGTAGGTCACCGAGGCGTGGTGGCCCGGCAGGACGTTCCAGTCGAGTTTGAGCAGGAACTTGTCGTCTTCGATGATCGTCGACTCGGTGCCGGTGCCGCCGGGATTAAAACCATACTTGGTATTTGTGTCGTCAATGATGCGCTGCACACTCGCGATGGGGTAGGCGGACGTATCCCCGATAATGGGGAGAAGGGCGCGTTTCGCTTCGTAGCTGGCAAAGAAAAAGAGTGTGTCCTTAAAAATCGGTCCGGCGAGGCGCGCACCGTAGGTATATTCGTGGAAGGCGGCCACCGGCATTCGGATTGGCGACCCTTCGCCGACCAAACTCTCGTTGCGGCCGAGGCCATAAATCGATCCCTTGAAGCTATTGTCGCCGCTGCGGGTGATGGCATTGATGGATGCGCCAGCGAAATTGCTCTCGCGCACGTCGAATGGCGCGATGTTGACGCGGAATTGATCGATCGCATCGAGGCTGATCGGCTCCGCGCTTTCGGTCGGCGCGCCCGTGCCGCCGCCCGACGTAGCAAGGCCGAATGCGTCGCTGATCGACGCGCCGTCCACCTGGATGTTATTCGAACGGTTGTTTTGTCCCGCGGCCGACGCGCCTTGGCGGCCGAGCGTGCTGATCTGTGGCGTGAGCCGGATGTAATCATTAAGACTGCGAGTGATGGTCGGCAGATTGTTAATTTCCGTCCGGTCCACGTAGGTGCTGGTGCCAGTACGATCCGAGCTGTACAAATCGTCTATCGTAGTGCCTGAGACCACGACGCGCTCAGTTTCGGCCGCACCCGCGGTGGTGGTGGTGGCCGCCGGCCCCGGTCCCGCCCCGCTCAATTGCAGGTTTACTTCCGCAGTTTGCATCAGGGTGGTGAAGATGCCTGATTTTGACTTGGTCAGGCCGTTGGCCGAGGCCGTGATCCTAAACGGTCCGCCCGTGCGAACGTTGGGGATATCCCACCGGCCAGTTTCGCGCGTAACGGAAGTGTAGCGAGTGCCGGACGACGTATCGACCGCGCTAATCTCCGCGCCGACGACCGGTTTTCCGGAAGCGTCGGTCACGACACCGCCAAGAGATGATGAAGTAACTCCTTGCGCGACTAATTGCGCAGGAAGTGCGAGCAAGCCCGCGAAGAGAAAAACAAGGTAGGTTAAGGTAAGGTTTCTCATGAAGGCCCGGTTTTACTGTGCGAATCGACGGGCCACGAGAAAAAAATGCGATTTGGTGAAACATTTTTTGAGACCCGGGGTTTAACCCCATCCCAGATTGGAATTCCCCCTGCCGCGCGCCTCGCAATTGGATCAGATTATGACTCCGACGACGGCGGCGAATAAGTAACAAGCGAGCACGCCCGCGATCATCGATTTCATTCCAAGACGGGCCAGATCGTGGCGTCGTTCCGGCGCGAGCGCGCCAATGCCACCGATCTGGATCGCAATGCTCGAGAAATTTGCGAAACCGCAAAGCGCGTAACTCGCGAGCGTGACGGAACGCTGGTCGACCGCGCCCGGATGCGCTTTCACGAACGCGGACAGGTCGAGATAACCGACAAATTCATTGAGGACGATACGTTCCCCCAGGATCCCACCGATGAAGGGACAGTCGTTCCAAGGCACGCCCATGAGCCACGCAAACGGCGCGTTCGCCCACCCGAGCATTTGCTGAATCGTGAGTGGCGTGGCGATTCGCAGCGCATGTTGCGGCCAGACGATCAGGCCGTTCAGCAAAGCCACGATGGCAACGAACGCGATGAGCATACCCATCACATTGATCGAGAGCATCACGCCTTCGCTCGCACCGGTGCAGAGGGCGTCGATGCTGTTGGTCGCGGTCCGTTTCGTTTCAAAATGACAGCGCTCGCCCGTCTCGCTCGGCGCCGTTTCGGGAAACATGACTTTGGCCACGAGCAAACCCGCGGGCGCGCCCAGCACCGAGGCGGTGAGAATATGGCCGGCACTCAGCCCTTCCATACCGGCGTAGACCGCCATCACGCCGGTGGCGATCGTGGACATGCCGGTGGTCATCAGAGCCATCATTTCGCTCTGGGTCATTTTCGGCAGGTAAGGTTTGATCAGCAGCGCGGCTTCCGTTTGACCGAGAAAAATATTGCTCGCGCCCGCGAGACTTTCGCTGCCGCTGGTGCGCATTGTTTTCATCATCACCCAGGCCATGGCCGCGACGACTTTTTGCAAGACGCCCCAATAATAAAGCAGGGACGAGAGCGAGGAGATCAGGATGATGGTCGCGGTGACCGAGATAGCGAAAACGTAAGCGCCGGAGGGCCCGAAGGCTTTGCGCAGCGTGTCGCCATCGCCCAGCGGACCGAAGACCATCTTCGCGCCCTCGTAGGCGCAGGCGTTGAGTTGGTCCATCATGACTTGCGCGCCTTGGAAAAGCCGCAAGCCGACCGGCGTTTTCAGAATGAAAATGGCGAAGGCAAATTGCAGAATCATTCCCCAGATCACCGTCCGCCAGGGAAAGAGCTTGCGCTTGTTCGACAAGAGCCACGCGCACGCCAGCATGGCCACGATTCCCAGGGCGCTGATTAGTTGCAGCGGCATATGATCCCTTCGCAACCGGGCACGTGACGAACTGGACTTACTTCAGTCACCGCCAGCGATCCGGAAATTTTCGGCGAACCTGAAGCCATGTCCCGGAGTTCTTAGTTCCCGCTGAAAACATTGGCGAGAACGAAGTGCATCGACCGCGCTCCAGCATTCACGGGCCGAGCCCGCTTTAAATCAATTCGCTGAAGCTTCGATAAAGCGCGCGGCGAATTCGTTCCGCCGCCTTCCCGGTTACTTCGAACGGCTCTTCCATCATGCGGAGGGCGAACGGAACCAGCGCAGCTTTCCGCGACGGTAGCTCGATGGCCCCAATATGGAATGATCTAATCTTTCGAAAAGGCCAGCGATCGAACAGCCATTCCGCGCCGTAGGGCGTTCCGCACTCGAGAGATTGTCCCGCTTCTTTTTGGTTCCTGCCGTACGTGCCCAGTTGGATGTCATGCAATAGGATCCATCCGCCGGGTTCCACATAAGGCGCCAGCCGGAGCACGTCGAGCAACGGCCAGGGATGACGATGATCCGCATCGATAAAGGCGAGACCAAATTCGTCGCGCGCTCCCAGCTCGCGCGCAAAATCCGATTCGCGTTGCGTATGCACGCCCACGGTAGAGACGAGATCTGGGATTAGCGCTGGAATTTCGAAACCGACTTCCTTGGTTTCATCGATGCTGCAATGCGTGCGAGCGTCAATCGTTTCCACCAAAATTTCACGGCTGTTCCCGTGCTGACGATGAACGGCGGCGGCAATGATCGCCGCGGAGAAACCGGTCAGGGTTCCGATCTCGATCACGCGGCGAGGCGCGAGAATGCTGACCAGGGCTGTGAGAAAAAAGTAATCGCGCGAACCAATCCCTCCCGGATACCGGACATCGTCCAGATCCACCATGGCATGAAGAAAATCCATCTCGCCGGGCGGAGGAATTTTTCCCGGGTGCCCCAATTCTGTCGCGAGCGTCCTGTACTTGATCTCAAATTGCTCGAAGGACTTGAACTCTCCAATATCGAAGCATGCGCCGGCCTCGGCAGGCTGCTCGCGCAGAATCAGGCGCCGCGTTTTCCATGCGACATCGAACCGGCGGCCTCGAGGCGCATGGCGCAGCAGATGGAAGCAATGCGTAAGGGATAGTTGCAAGGCGGTTCAACTTCGCCGCGGTCCGCGGCCAGACAAATATTTGCTCACCTCAAAAAAAAGAGGCGGCCGAAACCAGCCGCCTCGGTCATGCCAGCGTGAAGGATCGACATTACTCCGATCAGAAGCACGAATTTCAGTTTGGAGATTTTCATAAGGAACCT
>JBEEHO010000080.1:0-3667 GCA_041167425.1 Verrucomicrobiota bacterium
TGGAGCGGTACGGCTTCGCCTTTCAAAACGTCATCGTCCTGGCACACAGTGTTGGCGCCGTTTCCGTGGCGGCCTGGGTGCATGATTATGCGCCGCCCATTCGCGCGATGATTCTAGCCACGCCGGCCTTTCGGGTCCGCCTTTACGTTCCGCTCGCCATCCCGTCACTCCGGCTCAAGCAAAAATTTCTCGGGCCCGGCTATGTGAAGAGCTACGTCAAAGCGAAAATGCTCACCCACGATCCGGTGCAGGTCGCGCAATACGAAGCCGACCCGCTGATTTTTCGCCAGATCGCGGTGAACGTGCTGATCGATCTGCACGACGCCGGGACGCGGCTGCTCGCCGATGCGGGCGCGATCAATGTGCCAACGCTCATGCTGAGCGCCGGCCGCGACTGGGTCGTCAGCCTCGAGGCGCAACGCGAATTCTTCAACGGGCTCTCGTCACCGGTGAAGCGGATGCACGTTTTCCCAGCTGCGTTTCACGCGATCTTTCACGAAAAAGAAAGAGCGCAGGTCGTGGAGCGCGTCCGCGAATTTATTGTCGAACGATTCGCCGAGCCGCCGCTCACGCCGTCTCTGCTCCACGCCGATAAATACGGCCACACCTGGGAAGAATACGAGCGGCTGAAGCTGCGCGGCGGCCCCCAGTTCGCCGTCGTTCGCGCCGGCATGAAAACCGGCGGGCGTTTAAGCAAAGGCATCGATCTCGGCTTGCGCAGCGGTTTCGATTCCGGCCTTACTCTCGATTACGTCTATGAAAACAAGGCGCAGGGGATGACGCGACTGGGCCGCTTCATCGATCACGGTTATCTAAATAGCATCGGCTGGCGCGGAATCCGCCAGCGCAAAAAGAATCTCGAGAAACTGCTGCGAAGCGTGATCGAAAAAACTCACGGCGATGGCCGCCCGGTTCGCATTGTGGATATCGCGGCGGGTGGGGGGCGATACGTTCTCGAGACGATGAAGGCTCTGCCCGAGATTCCGATGACGGCCCTCCTGCGCGATTACAAACAGGAGAACGTCGATGCCGCCACGCGTCTGGCCCAGGACTTTGGCCTAACGAACGTAACGGTCGCATTCGGCGACGCCTTCGATCGGGCATCCCTGGCCGCGCTCGAACCGCGGCCGACCATCGGGATCGTCTCCGGATTATTCGAATTGTTTCCGAACAACGAAGGCGTGCTGACTTCGCTGCGCGGATTGGCGGATGCGATCGAGCCCGGTGGCCACCTGGTTTACACCAACCAGCCCTGGCATCCGCAGGTCGAATTTATCGCGCGCGTTCTCCGCAATCGCGAAGGCGAGCCCTGGATCATGCGACGAAGAACGACCGCGGAAATGGACGAGCTGGTGCGCGCGGCGGGATTCGAAAAAGTCACCATGGAAGTGGACGAATGGGGAATCTTCACCGTCTCGATTGCGAAACGAGGCGATGAGTAAGGTGGATCGTGCGCTCCGTCGCGCGATGCCCATTCACGCGGCTTCGCCGCCATCGTTAAACATCGAGCGGCGGAGCGCTCGATCCACCTTTAAGGCCCTCGGAGCGTCCGTCGGGCTCTCGGTCCTCTTTTTGATTGTCTACGGCTGGTGCAATTGGATCAGCGCCCAGCGCCACGACGTCGGCACGCTCTATTTCGAATGGGAACGCTTCATCCCGTTCGTCCCGCTGATGATCGTGCCCTACATGTCGATCGATCTTTTCTTTGTCGCCGCGCCGTTCCTTTGCCGCACGGAACGGGAACTGGCGACATTATCCAAACGCATCCTCGCGGCGATCGTGCTTGCGGGAATCTGCTTCCTTTTGTTTCCGCTCCGTTTCGCTTTCGAGCGCCCGCACGCGAGCGGCTGGCTCGGCGTGGTCTTCGACTGGTTTCGCGGCATGGACCGGCCCTACAACTTGCTTCCGTCGCTCCACATCACTTTTCGCACGATCCTCGCTCAACATTACGCGCGCCACACTCGCGGCGTCTGGCGGAGCGCGTCGAATGTCTGGTTTATCCTGGTCGGTCTCTCGACTCTTCTCACGTACCAACACCACTTCCTGGACGTCGTCGCTGGCTTCGCGCTCGGCGTCGGTTGCATTTATTTCATTCGCGAGCCCGCGCCGAAACTTTCGGTAATCGAGAACCGGCGTGTTGGTTTTTACTACGCGGTCGCGGCCGTGATCGCCGGCGGTCTCGCAGTCTGGCTCTGGCCGTGGAGCGTGCTTCTGCTTTGGCCGGCTCTGTCGTTAGGCATCGTCGCGTGTGCCTATTTCGGGGCGGGCCCAGCCATTTTTTGCAAGACAGATGGCCGATTGCATTGGAGCGCATGGCTGGTTCTGGCGCCTTGCTTGTTAGGCCAGCATCTCTCACTCGCATATTATCGGCGTCAATCTCAGCCGTGGAATAAGGTCACGCCGGCGGTCTGGATTGGCCAGCTGCTCAACTATCGCGAAGCAGCCGCCGCCGGTCGTCTCGGCGTGACCGCGGTGCTGGACCTGACCGCCGAATTCTCCGAGCCGAAGCCATTCCGCGCGCTGATTTATCGGAACATTCCAATCCTCGATCTTACCGCGCCGTCGATCGAACAATTGCGAGAGATGGCGCTTTTCATCGACGATGAAAGCCGGAACGGCATCGTCTACATCCATTGCAAGATTGGTTACTCCCGCACGGCAGCCG
The DNA here is from genome assembly GCA_041167425.1 of Verrucomicrobiota bacterium. GTDB lineage: Bacteria > Verrucomicrobiota > Verrucomicrobiia > Chthoniobacterales > UBA10450 > AV80. The sequence continues at coordinate 2,666 of JBEEHO010000080.1, forward strand.
CCGCCGCGGCTTATCTGCTTTCGAGCGGCAAAACCGAAAGCGTATCGCAAGCCATCGCGTTTTTGCGCAAGGTCCGGCCCGCCATCGTCGTGCGGCCGGAAATCGTGGCGGCCTTGTCCGAATTCGCGAACGCAATCGCGCCTGCTGTCACTCCGAGCGAAGCGGAGCCATTCAGCCGCACATTCCTCGACTTCGCTCGAAATGACAAGAGGGGTGACCGCTCTTCCGAGGAACGATCATGGTAAGTTTCTCCTCGCGTCGGGTAGCTCCTCCTTCATAATCGCCACGCCTTATGAAATACGACGAATTGATTCAGCTCTACTTCGAACGCTCGAACGCGTTGCAGTCCTATTGGACGCTTTACGTTGTCATCGTCGGCGCCTTGCTCGCGTTTTCCTCACTGCGAAAACTTCCGGCGGCCGTGACGACACTGATTGTGACGCTGCTCTTCGGCTTGTTCGCTTACGAAAATCTGGACGCGATTATGACGGTGGCCAAACAGCGGCACGCCACGCTGGCCGCAATCCAGAAAGCTGATGCCGGCTCGACCGAGATCAAGCCGGTGCGCGATCTTCTGGAACCGACGCTCACTCCCGCAGCGGAAAGCGCGGTCATGAGAACCCATCTGATCAGCGACTTCCTTACCGTCCTTGGCCTTTGGGCGATGGAACTTCGGCGGCGGAAGAACGCGGGATCACTCCCATCCTCCGGCATCGCACCGGCGTAGCATCAGGAAACGGATCTGCTTCCCGTAGCGGCAGTCTTTTAAACGCCGAAACGTTTTTGGGTTGCACGTTCGGCGGTAATAGACGGCTCGCTATAAGACCGTCCGCGCTTTCAACTCGCCGCTCGTTCGCCTCTGTCGCAGAATGGCTCATGTTCAAGACACGCTATCCCATTCCAGGCGAGTCCCCGGGCCTCCTGCGCCCGCGCGAAGAAACGGCTCAGCGCCGTCCCGTTATCACCTTGATCGAGTATGATCGCGCGCATCTCGAAGAGCGC
>JBEEHO010000081.1:0-6703 GCA_041167425.1 Verrucomicrobiota bacterium
TTTTCACGACTACGGCGTGGCCGTCGCATCCGGGGTCGGCGACGGCGATGGCGTCGGCAAAGTGTCAATCGTGGAGGATGGAGGCGCCGTGGTCGTGTCAGGCAAAAGCGAGGCAGGTGGCGGCAACGAGATGTCGCTGTCCGGCGGCGGAAGCGGCGCGTCGCTGGGCGAGGTGGGCATTTGAGACTCGGAATGCGGGCCTTCCGCGGTCTTCTTGCTCTTCTTGCTGGCCGTGGCTGCTGTCACCGCGGAGGGCTGCAGCTTCGCGTCGCCGATCTTCTGGCGTAATTCGGCAATTCTTTTTTTGGCTCGCTCACCCTCGGGAGAGCCCGGCTGCTGCCGGATGACGTCGTTATAATAAATTGCCGCTGCGCGATAAATTTTTTGCTTGTCGTAATACTTTGCGATCTGGAACGCGCTGCTGGTCTGCTTGTGCTCCAGCATCTTTACATTGTCCCGGGCCTGCGCCGCTTTTTCGCTGTTGGGATGGCGATAGAGAAAATCCTCAAACCCGATCTTCGCGTTCTTCGCCGCGGCGGGATCGTTCGTGCCGGAACGTGTAGCCTGTGACCAGATATACCCAATTTGATACTGCGCATCGGCGGCGATCGGATCGTTCGGGAATTTCTCCACCACCGTCTGGTAGGCGGCGATGGCCAACTCGTTTGAGCCCTGTTTTTCGCGGGCGCGTCCGATATCGAACTGCGCTCGCGCGGTATACTTTCCGTAGGGAGCCGCGCGCACGATGGAAGAGAAAATATCCAGGGCGCGATCCATGGAAGCCTTGAATGGAATGCCCAGGATCTTCACTTTGCGGCCGGCCAGGTATTTCTCACCGATCCGAAAGAGGGCTTCGATCGATTCGTCGAAGTGTTCGCTCTTCGGGAATTTCTCGGCCAGAATCGCGTAGCTTTGCGCCGCTTTCAGATCGTCGTGGATTTGCTCCTGCAACTGCGCCATCCGATAAAGTGAGCCCGCTGCCAGCGTGTCTTTGGGATGACGGCGCACGAGCGTGCTGTAGACTTTGATCGCTCGTTTGAGATTTCCGCTCTGTTCCGCCTCCTGCGCCTTGGAGAAGAGCTGTTGCGCATTACCGCTCATTTGCTCCTCGCCCGGCGTCATGTATTTCGTCTTCCCGCTGGGTTTAAAGATCACGGAGCCGGCGGCCGGCTGGGATAAAGCGAGGCAAAACAGCGCGGGTAAAAAAAGCAGGCGGAAGGGAGATTTCATCGCGTTGCGCAGGGTAGCTACCTTGGGAGCCCAGTCAAGTTGAGCAGGGTAAACAAATAGCCGCTCGAGGGCAGCCCCTCCTCGTTCTCAAGACAGCTTTCCACCAGGTGGGATGCGATTATTCTAAGTCCCATTGAATCTCACCGCACAGCAAAAAATCCGGCTCGGCGCTTGCGCGTGGAGTTTCGAGGAATGGCGGGGAAATTTTTATCCGGCGGATTTGCCCCCGGCGCGCTGGCTCGAGTTTTACTCGCATTATTTTCCCGCGGTCGAGATCGATTCCACCTTCTATAACGCTCCCGCGGAAGCGAGCGTGCGGCGCTGGGTCGAACACACGCCGGCCGCATTTCGCTTCGCCTGCAAACTGCCCCGCGAAATCACCCACGGCTGCCGCTTGCGAGATTGCAGCGCAGAGCTCACCGCTTTTCTCCGCGCGATCGAACCGCTCGGCCCGAAACTTCAGGTCATCCTGATCCAATTGCCGCCCTCCTTCTCACCCAGGGACGGACGCACTCCGCTGCGCGGATTTTTGGAACAACTGCCGCGCGACTTCCGGTTTGCGATTGAGTTCCGCCACGCCGGCTGGCATCGCCCGCAAATCATCCACCTCTTGGAAAAGCACCGCGTTTGCTGGGTCTGGGCCGATACCAGTCCGTTAAACGAGCGTAATCTCGCGCCCTTCGAATTCCTGCCGCGGACCACCGATTTCCTTTATCTGCGGCTTCTCGGCGATTACACCACGAAATACGATCGGGCAGGCGAACGGGTGCATCGTTATGGGAAACTGCTCTGGAAACGCGAGGCCGCGCTCGAAAGCTGGGCGCTGAAGGTCGAGCGGCATCTGGGCGATGCCCGGAACGTCTGGGCTTTCGTGAACAATCATTTCGAAGGTTTCGCGCCCGAGACCTGCCAGCGTCTCGCGAATCGTCTCGGCTTCGAGCTTCCGCTTCCCTCGCCCGCGGAAATCGCCTCGGCCGATCCCGGTCAGCTCGATTTGTTTGCCGGGAAGGAACGCTCTCCGTAACTCCTGCTCCTGATCCTGATCTTACTCTTGATCCCTGATGTCGGTCGCGCCGCTAAAAGATCAGGATCATGAGCAGGAGTTACCTGATCTCCGGCGCGCCGAAATATGGCTGTAACTTTTCCGGAATCGCGATCGAGCCGTCCGGCTGTTGGCCGGTCTCGATCAACGCCGCAAACACCCGCGGCAAGGCCAGCCCAGAGCCATTCAACGTGTGACAGAAGCGGTTCTTCCCTTCCGTATCCTTGAAGCGCAAATTCATCCGGCGCGCCTGAAAATCTTCGAAGTTCGAGCAGCTCGACACTTCGAGGTAGGCGTTTTGCCCAGGCGACCAAACCTCGATGTCGTACGTCCGGGCCGAGCCAAAACCCAGATCCCCGGTGCACAATTCGATCACGCGATAAGGCAGCTCGAGCAGCTGCAAGACGCGCTCCGCGTTCGCGGTCAGCGATTCCAGCTCCGCGTAGGAATTCTCCGGCGCGGTGATCTTCACCATCTCGACCTTATCGAATTGATGCACCCGAATAATCCCGCGCGTTTCGCGGCCCGCCGATCCCGCTTCGCGTCGAAAGCAGGGCGTGTAGGCGACAAACTTTTTCGGCAGCTCCGAAGCCGGAAGGATTTCTTCACGATGAAAATTCGTCACCGGCACCTCCGCCGTGGGCGCGAGGAAAAGCTGATTCTCCTCCAGCCCGTACATGTCCTCTTCAAATTTCGGGAGTTGAGTCGTGCCGATCATGCAATCGCGCCGCACCAGAAAGGGCGGGCTCATTTCGAGATAACCGTGCTCGCGCGTGTGCAGGTCGAGCATGAAATGGATCAGCGCGCGCTCCAGTTTCGCGCCCGCGCCGGTAAAGCAAATGAAGCCGCTGCCGCTCAGTTTCGCCGCGCGCTCCAGATCGAAAAGTTTCAGCCTGGTCCCGAGCGCGGCGTGATCCAGCACAGGTTCGGGCAGGTCGGGCTTTTCACCCCAGCTTCGCACCACCGGATTCTCGCTCGGGTCTTTCCCGATCGGCGCCGCCGCGTGCGGAAGGTTCGGAATGGCGAGAAGCAATTCTTTTTGCTGCTCCTCGGTGGCGGTCGCCTCCTCGTTCAGTAGTGCAATCTGATCGCCAATTTCTCGCACGCTGGTCTCGAGTTCTTCCGACGACTCGCCGCGCGACCGTTTCCCACCGATTTCCCTGCTCAACCTTTTCCGGTCGGCATTCAGTTGCTGCAACGCCGTTTCCGCCTTGCGCCGTTCCGCGTCGACGCGCAGCACTTCATCGATCTTCGCGACGTCCTCGTCTACTCCTCGCGTGGCGAGACGGTCCTTCACAAAATCGGCCTGTTCGCGAATGAGCCGGATGTCGAGCATGCCTTGCTGTAGCCACGGCCCTGTGGGCCGTCAACAACGCTGCACGCGAAGGCGCCCCGCGCAGCAATTGCGGCTACAGGAAAACCCCGCGTGACAATCGCTACGCGCGCCTGATATTTCCGCGTGGAAAGATTCAACCTTCTGAGCGTCGCGCTCGGTCTGGCTTGTCTCGCCGGCGTCAATCTTTACCTCACGGTCTTCGTCAGCGGCCTGGCGATAAATCAGCATTGGATCGTCCTCTCCCCTAATTACCAGTCGCTCGAAGTTCTCGGTCATCCCTGGATCATCGCCATCGCCGGCCTTCTCTATTTTCTCGAATTTTTCGCCGACAAAATTCCGTGGATCGATACCGCGTGGGACGCCGTTCACACCGTCATTCGGCCGATCGGCGGCGCCCTGCTCGCGATCCAGGTGCTGGGCCATTCCAGCCCGACCGTTGATGTGCTCGTGGTGCTGCTCGCCGGCACCACCAGCCTCGTCACGCACACCGCCAAGGCGTCGTCCCGCCTCCTCGCGAACAGCTCGCCCGAACCATTTTCGAATATTGCCCTCAGCGTGGCGGAAGATGTCGCCGTCTTCGGCGGACTCGCGCTCATTCATTATAATCCCGTCCTCGCGCTGTCGATTTTCGCGCTCGCGATCGCCGCGTTTCTTTACTTCGCGCCGAAAGTCTTGCGCTCGATGAAAGCTAAAATCTGGCTCGTCCTGACCAAACTGAACGGCCCCGCCGATCTGCATCGCTCCTCCGCGTTGCCCATCGCACTTCCCGCGCGCCTCGCGCCGATCTTCAGCAAGCAGAATGTGCTGGGAGAAACAATCGCCTGGGCCGTGCCCTGCCTCAGCGGCCGCGGCCGCCGGATTCCCGCGAATCTTTTTGGCGCGCTCGTCGCCACGAACGAAGAGCCGCACAAGATTGTTTTCGTGGCCAAGAAAACCTGGCGCCCATTTTGTCAGACGATCGATCTCGAAGGTTCGACCATCACGCACGAGCCGCAGTTCCTTTCCGAAAACCTGGTTATCGTTCCGACCGCCGGCCGCGGACCGAAATATTCATTTATGTTTACGCGCTCACGGGGCGCACTCGTGGAACAGATTGCGGAATACTTGCGCGAACGGCCCAGTTCTCCTCGCGCAGTCGAGACCCTGGCGCCGGAGCCGGTCGCACATCTGTAGTCGTTGCGCCGAGCCCAACGAAATAGCGCGCGCGCGATGCCGTCCTGTCCGCCGGGTCCATCCCATATTTTTCTCGTCAGAAGGCTGTCCCTTCTCCGACAATTGCTTCCCCCCCATGCTGCTTGCCGATCGCTACGCTGAACTCCGCCATTCCGCGCGCGTCCACGAACGCGCGCTCTTTCCCGCGCGGCGCGCCCCGACCGAACTGGAATTGCAAGCGCGCTGGTTTGCCGGCGATTTCGGGAGACGCTTCCGCGCCGTTTCCGGCGATGACGTTGAGATCGTGCAATTCGGCACCTGGAATCGCGAAGCCGGCCCCGATTTTTCCGATGCGGTCGTGCGCGTCGGCGCCGGCGAACCCACGCGCGGCACGATCGAGTTCGACCTCGCGGATCGAAGCTGGGAAACGCATGGTCACTCCACCAACCCAGCCTTCGACGACGCAGTCCTCCACGTCTTCGTGCAACAAAGTGAGCGCGTTTTTTTCACGCGCACGAAATCAAACCGCAATGTGCCGCAGGTGCGTGTCGATCCCGATACGCTGCCGGATTCGTTGTCCGCCAACGTTCCGCTGGCGCGTCCCGGCCGATGCCAGGCGCCGTTGAAGGATCTCGCCGAAGAACAACTCAATCGCATTCTCGCCGCTGCGGCGCAGTTTCGCCTGCAACGCAAGGCCGCGCGCGTAAAGACGATTGTGGAAAACCACGGACGCGACGAAGCGCTCTTTCAAGAGATCGCGGCGGCGCTTGGCTACAAACAGAACAAGCTCGCCTTCACTCTTCTGGCCCAGCGGCTGCCGCTCGCGTATCTGCGCAAACAAAACGACGATATCGACGCGATGCTTTTCGGTGTGGCCGGATTTCTCGAAGCACCGGACCTCGCGGTTTACGCGTCGGGCACTCGCAATTACGTGCGAAAACTCTGGGACCGCTGGTGGCCGCATCGAGACGAAATGCAACGCCTGGTTCTCCCGCCAAAACTCTGGCGACTGAGCGGGACCCGCCCACTGAACCATCCCCAGCGCCGGCTGGGCGCGCTCGCCGCGCTCATTCGCGCGTGGCCTTCGTTCGTCCGGTCGCTCGCCGGCCGGAAAGCGCCGGCCGCCGAAGAATTTTTCCTGCGACTGCGCGATCCATTTTGGAATTTTCATTACACCCTCAACTCCGACCCAGCGTCGACGGAGATGGCTCTCATTGGCGAATCGCGCGTCACGGAAATCCTGGCAAATGTTCTTCTGCCCTTGTTTGCCGCGGAAGGCTCCGACATTTGGGCCGACTATGAGAAACTGCCGGCGCGCCTTTCGAATCGCCGGCTCGAAACTGGCGCCACCCGGCTCTTTGGCGACGACCCGCGCCGCCCGCGCTTCACAAAAACCGTCGCATATCAGCAGGGATTGCTTCAGATTTACGAAGATTTCTGTTTGCAGGATAAGTCCGATTGCGCCCAATGTCCCTTTCCCGAGCAGATGTTGAAATGGAAATGAGCGCCCTACATGATTCGAGATTCCGCGTTCGCGCCGCCGCTTTCACCCTGATCGAGTTACTCGTCGTTATCGCGATCATTGCCGTTTTGATCGGCCTCTTATTCCCCACCTTCCAGGGCATCCAGAATTCGGCGAAGAAAACCCAGGCCAAGAACGACCTGACCCAAATCGTGACCGCCGTAAATGCGTTCTACACCGAGTATGGAAAATATCCGGCAACTGGTGCTGTGCCTGGCGCGGACACCACTTACGGTGCGACTACAACGAACGATAACCTGTTCAACACGCTTCGTGGTTTGACCGGAGCGGCGGCGGTGGCAGATAATCCGCGAGGAATTGTATTTCTGTCCCCGCCGGACGCGAAAGACGTGACCAATCCTCGCAGCGGCATTGCTTCCTCTTCTTCCGCATTCGTCGGTCAGTATTTCGATCCCTGGGG
>JBEEHO010000082.1:0-6828 GCA_041167425.1 Verrucomicrobiota bacterium
CACTGGCCGCAACGGTTTCTCGACGCCCTCCGGTTCCTACGTCATCACCGATAAGGACCGCGATCATCGCTCGACCATTTACAAATGCGCGATGCCTTACTTCATGCGGCTCAATTGCCGCGACTTCGGCATGCATGAAGGCGTCGTTCAGCCCTATCCGGCTTCACATGGCTGCATTCGTCTTCCATCCGACGCGGCCAAGAAATTGTTTGTCGAGATTCCCGTGGGCACGGTCGTCATGATCAATTAACGGCAGCGTTTCGCTGCGCGAAGCCTGGGCGACAATCGCCCTTCGACATTTCCGCCGGACTCAAATAATCTTGGGCGTTTCAAGCCTATGAACGAGACGCCGTTATCTGAGCTATCGGGAATGCGCCATGAGTATGACGCGCACGGAATGCGCCGGGCGGATCTTCATTCCGATCCCCTCAAACAATTCGGCGCCTGGTTCGCCGCCGCACTCGCCGCGGACATTCGCGACGTGAATGCGATGAGCCTCGCCACCGCGACAGCCGATGGCAAACCCTCCGCGCGCATTGTCTTGCTGAAAGGATTCGATGAGCGCGGCTTCGCTTTCTTTACGAATTACGACAGCGAGAAAGGCCGTCAGCTCGAGGGGAACCCCTATGCAGCGCTGGTTTTTTATTGGGTAAAACTCGAGCGTCAGGTTCGGATCAGCGGCCCGGTGGAAAAAACGTCGCGCGAAGATTCGGCCGCCTACTTTCACTCGCGCCCGGCCGGCAGCCGGCTCGGCGCGTGGGTTTCGCGGCAAAGCGAAGTGATCGACGCGCGAAAAATTCTCGACTCTCGCCTGAAGGAAATGACCGAACGTTTCGAGAAGGGGGAAATTCCGCTGCCGCCGCATTGGGGTGGATATCGCGTCAAGCCAGACCAGATCGAATTCTGGCAGGGCCGGCCCAACCGGCTGCACGATCGGTTCCGTTATTCGCGTCAAGCCGACGGCACGTGGCAGATCGATCGCCTCGCGCCGTGATGTCCGACGATTCGCTTCGCTCGCGCGCGTGGACGAAAAATGCTCGCCCGCGTTATTGGTGGCATCACCTGCCCGGCACCGATTACGTGCCGCCCATTTATTCGGATCTAACCGAAATCGAATGGGTCACGCTCCGCGAGTGGTACGACGAAACAGACCGGAACGGCCCGATCGGTGAATGCGCGGTGCCGTTAATTTCATTGCTGCATGGGTTCGTCATGGGAAATCGCGCCAGCCGCATCGTCCAACTGGGGACGTGCGCGGGTTACTCAGCTTTGCTGCTCGGATGGATATTGCGCCGAATGAACGCCGCGCACGGCCTTTACAGTTTGGATCTTGACCCGGCCATGTGCGAAATCTCGCGGCGCTGGATCGCCCGCGCCGGGCTGGAGAATTTCGTCGAGATCGCGGAGCGGAATTCTCTCGATCCGAAATCACCGATTGCAGCAAGAGAGTATCTGGGCGGCGATCCGGAGCTGATCATCGTCGATAGTTCTCACCAATATCAGGCGACCTGCGATGAGCTGGATCTTTGGTACGGCGCCATGGCGCCGGGCGGAATTCTCCTTCTGCACGATGTCAGCCTTTTCGCCGCCGAGTTCGATGTCACACAACGAGGTGGTGTCAGTCGGGCATTCACGGAATGGAGAAAAGCGCATCCCGGTGTGGAAACGTTTTGCCTGAATGGTGGTGCGCGCACGATGGAATTGCCGCGTCCTTTCTACAAGGATGCGTGCGGCGTCGGCCTGATCCACAAACCCCTCGTCTGAAGTTGAGCGTTGGACGTTCGACGCGGGGCGTTGGACGTTTCCCCCTCCGATGAAACGCGAGGACCTTCCCATTTTTGAGCTTGAGCATCGCATTATCGGCGAGCTCAAAGAACAATCCCGGCTCATTATCCAGGCGCCGACCGGCTCGGGGAAATCCACCCAGGTTCCCCAAATCCTCCTCGATCACGGACTGCTCGGCGACGGCCAGGTCGTCATCCTGCAACCGCGCCGGCTCACGACCCGCCTCCTCGCCGCCCGCGTCGCTTTGGAACGCGGTGTCCCGCTCGGTGACGAAGTCGGTTATCAAATTCGCTTCGAAAACGTCACGTCCGATCGCACCCGTATCCGCTTCGTCACGGAAGGAATTTTGTTGCGCCAGCTCATCCAGGATCCGCATTTGCGCGGCGTCTCCGCGATTCTCTTCGATGAATTTCACGAGCGTCATCTCTACGGCGACATCACGCTGGCTCGCGCGCTGCAACTCCAGGCAACGTCCCGCCCCGAACTGAAACTTGCCGTCATGTCCGCAACCCTGGAGGCGGGTCTTTTGCAAAAATACCTGGAACCCTGCGCGGTGTTGAGTTCAAGCGGTCGCGCCTTTCCGGTCACGATCGAATACCTTCCGAAGCCGGTCGGCGGCGACGGCTACCCGGTCTGGGACCTTGCCGCCGATGAGCTCGAGCGCATCGCTCCGCGGACCGAGGGCGACGTGCTCATCTTCATGCCTGGAAAATATGAGATCGGCCGGACCATTTCCGCCATCCGAGCTTCACGGGTGAGCGATCGATTCGTCGTCCTGCCGCTCCACGGCGAATTGCCGCCGGCGGAGCAGGACGCGGCCCTGGCCCATTATCAAAAACGCCGCGCGATTGTGGCAACGAATGTGGCCGAAACTTCGCTTACGATCGATGGAATCCAGGTCGTGATCGATGGCGGCCTCGCGCGCATCGCACGATTCGACGCCCGCCGCGGCATCAACACTTTGCTCGTGGAAAAAATCAGCCGTGCTTCCGCGGATCAACGAGCTGGTCGCGCCGGCCGCACCGCTCCGGGTCATTGCCTTCGGCTTTGGACAGAACGCGAGCATCTCGAGCGCGCCCCGCAGGAATTGCCAGAAGTGAAACGGCTCGATCTCGCCGAAGTCGTTCTTACCCTGAAAGCGAGCGGCGTGGAAGAAATCGAAGATTTCCGCTGGCTCGAAACGCCCGACCCGCAGTCACTCGCGCGCGCTGAGCAATTGCTCGTGGATCTCGGAGCGCTGGGTAGCACACGTGAGACGCGTGCGCTAGCCGGCATCACTCCTCTCGGGCGTCGCATGCTGGCGTTTCCCGTCCATCCGCGCTACGCACGCATGCTTCTCGCCGCGCAACAATATCGTTGCGTGCCGGCCGTGGCGCTGATCGCGGCGCTCACGCAAGGCCGCAATCTCCTGCGCCGCCTCGAGGGCAAGCAAGCGCGCGAGGACCGTGATGATGTGCTCGGTCGCGACGCGGAATCGGACCTTTTCATTTTGATGCGCGCCTTTCGCTACGCGGAAAATTGTCGCTTCGATTCGCAGCGTTGCGCGCGGCTTGGAATAAACGCGGGCGCGGCGCGCGAGGCCGCCCAGCTGACCGAGCAGTTTCTCGCAATCGCCCGCGAAGAGGGTCTTGATTTGCAAACCCGTGAGGCCAGGGCCGGATCGATCGAGCGTTGCGTCCTGGCGGGCTTTCCCGACCAGGTAGCAGCGCGACTGGATGCGGGCACACTGCGTTGCACGCTCGTCCACGCACGACGCGGCGTTCTCGCGCGCGAAAGTGCCGTGCACGCCGCGCGTTTGCTGGTGGCGTCTGAAGTTCGCGAGATTGAGAGCAGCGAGAAAGAGCGGCAGGTCTTGCTCACGCTCGCCACGAAGGTTGAAGAAGACTGGCTGCACGAATTATTTCCTGAATCTTTTCGCGAAGAAATCCGGGTTGAGTTCGATCCGACTCTTCGTCGCGTCGTGGGTCATCGGGCTACGCTCTTTCACGACCTTGTTTTACGCAGCGAAGATTTTTCTCCAAAGGGCGATCCAGCCGCCGCGCGGATTCTGGCCCGCGAAGTATTGGCCGGAACGTGCCCTCTCAAGCATTGGGATAACGCCGTCGAGCAATGGATGGCGCGCGTAAATTTCCTCGCGACGGAATTTCCCGAATTGGAATTTCCGCGGATCGACGAAGCCGGAAAACTCCTGCTCCTGGAACAACTCTGCCAGGGCGCGGCCAGCTACAAAGAAATCAAGGAACGGCCGGTCTGGCCCGTCGTGAAATCGTGGCTGAGCGCCACGCAACAGGCGACCCTCGACGATCTCGCGCCGGAACGGATCAAGCTGGCCAAAGGCCGCGCCGCCAGGATTACTTATGGCGACGCTGCTCCCCCTACGATCGCAGCGCGCATCCAGGATCTGTACGACACACCCCGCGGTCTCACGGTCGGGCGCGGGCGGATTGCGCTCAGGATTCAAGTTCTCGCCCCGAATCATCGTCCAATCCAAATCACCAACGACTTGGAGACCTTTTGGCGCGAGGGCTATCCGAAAATCAAGAGGGAGCTCCAACGGAAATATCCGAAACACGAATGGCGGTGACTCCAAATCCTGCTCCTGATCTTCCGCTTTCAGGATCCAGAGTGTGATCAGGAGCAAGAGCAGGAAGAAGAATGAACGGAGAGGCGCAAACAGCAGTCCATTTACGAATTAACTATATGATCAATCCAAACGGCGACGAATTTATGGAAGACGATCCGCTGGCTGCCTCAATGAGGTCGAGCGACGAACAAATTTCCGGAGAAACTCCAGGGCGATTGCGGCAGGCGGCTGGCAAGGTTTCGATGGCAGCGGGTGAAGCGTGGGAACAAACCAAGGAAAAGGCGGGAACGGCCCGCGAGCGCACGGAATTTTTCCTTCGCGAAAATCCGGTTCCGACCGTGATTGGGGCGCTGGCGCTCGGTGTCGCGATCGGGCTGGCGATCCGTTACGCCTCCAGTTCGTCAGAGAAAGAAGTCGAAGCGAAATCTCCGCTCGGAAACGTGGACTTGAGCATGCTTTCGCTGCCGTTCCTCTGGCCGCTCTTCAAATCGATGCGGCGAAAATACGAAGACTCGGCCGATGTCGTAAAGGAAGGCGTGGACCGGTTGAAAAAGGTCGATGTCGACCGTTACGTCAAACCTCTGCGCAAGAGGTGGAAATCCTGGGCTAACTGAGAGTCCGGCCTCCCCTGGCGTGGGCGCCGTTTCTTTGCAGCCGGCCGTAGGCAGTTTTTCCCGTAGCGACGATGCTTTGCGCTTCGCCTGGCGAAGCGGCGACAGGTTTCAGTCGCATTTTTTAAAAAGCCGGTGCTAATCTCTCCGCGTGTTGCTGCGAGCCGCGTCGATTTGCCTTCTCCTGTTCGCAGCGGCAACTGATCTTTCGGCCAAAGAGCCGCGGCAAATCCGCGAAAGCGGCGGCGCCTTTGTCGGATCGATCGGCTGCAAGTCGTCGAGTTGTCACGGCGGCGCCGGCCCGAAACGAAGCCAATATATCACCTGGAGCCAGAAGGATTTTCACACCAAGGCGTATGCGGTCCTGCTCAATGCGCGATCAACGCGCATAGCCGAGGGTCTCGGAATCGCCGAAGCGCCGGCGAGCGCGCGTTGCACCGTTTGTCACTCGCCTTTCCAATCCGTCGCGCCCAGCCGGCTGACTGGGACTACGCATCCCGACGAAGGCGTTTCGTGTGAGACCTGCCACGGCGCGGCGGGCGGCTGGCTGCGCGGCCACACCCGGCCCGACTGGACCTACAACACTCGCGTCGCCGCTGGCATGCGCGATCTGCGCAGTTTGTATCTGCGCGCAAACGCGTGCGTGGCCTGCCACCAAAATCTCGCGCCCGAACTCTTGAAAGCCGGCCATCCCGATTTGTTTTTCGAACTCGACGGGCAGTCGGTCGCGGAGCCAAAACATTGGCGCGATGGGGAACCATGGAGCGGTCTTCGGGAATGGCTCACCGGCCAGGCGGTGGCATTGCGCGAGATGAGCTGGGCCCTCGCGAGCGATCCAGAAGGCGACGAATCTTCCAACGCGCGCTGGAACGGTTTGGCGTGGCTCTGTTCCACGGCGACATCCGCCGCGAGCATTCCGTCGCCCGTGAGCCAGCCATCGAGCACTCCCAGCCGGTCGGATTTCACCGGCATGCAAACGCAGGCGGATGCGCTCGCGCGGCGAGCCTCGATCTCGAATTGGAGTGACAGCTCCGCGCGATCATTGCTGGTCGCGCTTGCCTCAACGGATACGGAATTCACCGCGAAAGGAACTGCGAACGTACTGCTCGGCCAACGCGCGAAGCGTCTCGTTCTCGCCCTGGATCGGCTCGCGAATGCGCTCAGCCAGAATCGCGGTGTGCGCCTGAAAATCGACAGCGAACTCAATCAGCTCTTTCAGGATGTCAGGACGCTTGATTCGTTCGACCCGGGCGGATTCGCCGGACACCTGCAAAATTTCCGCACGGCCTTGGAGCAAAACAAGTAAGTAACTCTCGCGTTGAACGTGGGGGACTTCTCGCGGAAAATGCCCGCTCACCTCAATGGCCATACCTGCCCCCATTTCCCGCCCCAGCTGGCAGCGCAATCCGGCTTTCCGTTTTTTCGCCTCGCTCAAACTCGCGGTAGTCGTTCTCGCCGTGCGGATCATCGGCGGGATCGCTGGCACTCTCTACGAATCGACGTTCGATGCGAAAGTGGCGCGCGCGTATGTCTACGGCGCGCCCTGGTTCAACGTCTGGCTTCTCTTTCTCGCCTCGAACCTCATCGTCTCGGCGCTCTCCCGCTGGCCCTGGAAAAAACATCATGTCGCGTTTCTCATCACGCATCTCGGCATCATCACGCTGCTGACCGGATCGCTCATTGGACGCACGTGGGGAATTGAAGGAACGATCACGCTTTTTAAGGGCGAACCGCCGAGCAATCGTCTGCTGGTCGATCAACATCAGCTTCGTGTGCGCGATACGGACGGCATCGTCAAAGGCTATCCGGCCGAGTTTGTTCATCGCCCGCCCACGCCGCAAAAACCGT
>JBEEHO010000083.1:0-12873 GCA_041167425.1 Verrucomicrobiota bacterium
CCCGCCTCTACATTCATTGCCGCATTGCGGCAGTCACGTCCGTCGACGGCGCGACCGTTGGAACCACAGCTTCCAACGGTTCATTTACGATCGTGACCCTGGCGCCCCATCCGACGATGTCGTAGAGCTGGATCACGTCGCGCGATCGCATCCGCACGCAACCGTAGCTCGCCGGCTTGCCGATGTTCCGTTCCTCGGGCGTGCCATGAATGTAAATGTAGCGGCCATACGCGTTCGCGTTCTGAGCTTCCCGTCCGCGCAGCCAAAGAATTCGCGTCACGATCGGGTCGCGGCCAGGCGCATCCGGCGCCAGGATTTCGCCGGTCTGTTTTCTGTCTTTGAAGACCGATCCGCTCGGGGCCGAACCCCCGATTTTTTCGGCGATCTCGAGTTCACCCAGCGGCGTGCCGCGAGTTCCCGGCCCATCTCCGATGGCAAATTTCGAAGTCGACACCGGATACGTCGCGATCAGAACGCCATTGTCCAGAAGTGCCAGGCGTTGTTGCGGCACGCTGATGACGACGCGATGCCGCGTGTCCGGCGTGACGCAGGAAGTTAAGCCGAGCGCAACTGCAAACACGAAACACGCCGGACGAATTGTCATGCGCGAAATCGAAAAAAACCTTCGGCTGTTTCGGTGGTGGCGCGCGCCAATTCTTCGATGGTGATACCGCGCGCGATCGCGATTGACTCCGCGACCAGGCGGGTGTGCGCCGGCTCGCAACGCTTTC
The DNA here is from genome assembly GCA_041167425.1 of Verrucomicrobiota bacterium. Taxonomy (GTDB): domain Bacteria; phylum Verrucomicrobiota; class Verrucomicrobiia; order Chthoniobacterales; family UBA10450; genus AV80. The sequence continues at coordinate 732 of JBEEHO010000083.1, forward strand.
CGCGGAAAGGGACCGGCGCCAGATACGGACAATCGGTTTCCACCATGAAATCGCCTAACGACAGGTTGGCCGCGATTTCGCGCACCGCCGCGCCGTTCTTGAAGGTGACAATCCCGGTGAAGGAAACGAGATGGCCCAGCGCCAGGACTTCGTCGGCTTGCTCGCGCGTGCCGCCGAAACAATGGAAAACACCGCGCAACTTTCCCGAGTACGGTTGCAAAATTTCGAGCGTATCGTCCCAGGCATCGCGTTGATGAATGACCACATTCAATCCCAGCTCCGTGGCGAGATCGAGTTGCTGCTCAAATAAACTGGCCTGCTTCGATTTGGAGGCGCCGTCATGGATGTCGGCTTCAATTTGCTCTTCGGTCGAAGTTTGGAGCGCCTTGGCAAACACCTGCGTATTCCGTTCTTTCGCCAGCTCCACGCTCGGCAGCCGATGGTAGTCCAGGCCGGTTTCGCCGATGGCAACGACGCGTCTGCTCGCCGCCAATTCGCGCAACGGCGTGATGATGTCTTCGGCGGATTCCTCGCCCGAAGTAGGATGAACGCCAATAACGGCAAAGACATTCGGATATTTCTCCGCGAGATCGACCGCCCGCCGGCTGCTCTCGACAGACGTGCCGATCGTGATGATGCGCGTGACCCCGGCGTCAGTGGCCCGGGATAAAACCTCAGCGAAGTCGCCCGCGAAATCCGGGTAGTCGAGGTGGGCGTGCGTGTCGATCAGCATGATTTCGGATTTCGGAAACCGGAAACGTTAGAATAGCAGGGCCTTCACTTTCCGAAATCCGCAATCCGGTTTCCGAAATCGCATCACCATTCGATCACGGTGCTCGCCCAGGTCAGTCCGCCGCCGAAGACGACCATCAGCACGTAATCGCCCGCCTTGATCCGCCCGGTGCGATTTGCTTCGTCGAGGGCAATGGCCACGGCCGCCGCCGATGTATTTCCGTAGCGATCGAGATTCACATAAAAGCGATCGAGCGGAATTTTTAGCCGGTCGGCGATGGCTTCGATGATCCGCGCGTTGGCCTGATGCGGAATCACGCAGGCGATGTCATCGATCGTGAGCCCGGCTTGATCGAGCACGGTTTTCGAGGCGGCCATCATGGCGATGACGGCCTGCTTGTAAACGTCCTTGCCGGACATGTGAATGGTTTGAAGATTGTCGTTCGCATTTTCCGCCGTGATGGGGGTGCGGCAACCGCCGCCCGGCATGAAAAGGATATCGGCATAAGTCCCGTCGCTGCCCACATGGGTGGCGATGACTCCGTGGGTGCCGCCGCGATGCCGCAACACTGCCGCGCCGGCGCCGTCGCCGAAAAGGACGCAGGTATTGCGATCGGTCCAGTTCGTGATCGAGCTGAGTTTTTCGGCGCCAATCACGAGCACGGTTTCGTAAGTGTGCGAAGTGATAAACTGCTGCGCGATTTCGATTGCGAAAAGGAAACCGGCGCACGCCGCGGAAACATCGAGGCACGCGGCCCTGGTCGCTCCGATCTTGTTTTGCACCAGGCAGGCCGTGGCCGGAAACATCATGTCGGGCGTGGCGGTGGCGAGCAGAATGAGATCGATTTCCTTCGCGGAAATGCCCGCCTGCTCGATCGCGGCCAGCGCGGCCTTCGTCGCCATATCGCTGGTGTGCTCGTCCTTGGCGGCAATGCGCCGCTCTTTGATGCCGGTGCGAGTGGTGATCCACTCGTCGCTCGTATCGACCATCGCCATGAGGTCCGCGTTGGTCAGCACTTTTTTCGGCACGTAACTGCCGGTGCCGATGATCGAGACTGTGCGCCGCGGTTTACCTGACCGCGGACTCGAGCGGGGTTGTCGTTTCATGGTGACGGCGAACTTCCTCGACGATATGCGGGTTCACCTGCTGTTCAATCGATTCGGCGGCGACGCGCAAGGCGTTCTTGATCGCCAGCGGCGTGCTGGCTCCATGTGCGATAATACAGATTCCGTTCACGCCCAGGAGCGGCATTCCGCCGTATTCCTCATAGTTCACTTTTTTCTTGATGGTCAAAAAGGCGTTCCGCGCCAGATACGCGCCGGCCATGCGGGTTTTCGATTTCATCAATTCGTGTTTCAGCCATTTGAAGATGGCGTCCCCGATGGATTCGCACGTCTTCAAGATCACGTTGCCGACAAAACCGTCGCAGACTACGACCTCGACCGGGTCCGCAAAAAGATCGTGACCCTCAATGTTGCCGCGAAAATTCAGCCCGCTCTGCTTGAGCATTTTGAAAACTTCCTTGGTCAGATCGCTCCCTTTCATGTCTTCGTCGCCGATCGACATCAGGCCCACGGCGGGCTTTTCGTATCCGAGAACATGGCGCGAATAAACGGAACCCATGATGGCGTATTGCACCATGTGATCGGGCCGTGGATCGCTGTTGGCGCCGGCATCGATGAGGACAAAAATGTTGGTTTCCGACGGGATGACCGCCGCGATTCCCGGCCGATCGACGCCCGGCAGCGTCCTCAGCTTGATCGTCGTAGCGGCCACGGCTGCACCGGTATGTCCCGCGCTGACAATGGCAGCCGCGTCTCCTTTTTTCACCAGATCGACCGCGCGGCTTACGGATGAATCTTTTTTCCTTCGCACCGCGTCGACGGCGCCATCGCTCATCTCGACCACCTGCGTGGCGTGAGTGATCTCGATGCGGCCATCGTTACAGCCGAGTTTTTTCAGTTCCGCCTCGATTCGCGGCGTGTCCCCGACCAGGAAAAGCTTGGTGATGTGGGGATACTCCTTCAGCGCCATGACCGCGCCGCCGACAATATTCGGCGGACCGAAATCGCCCCCCATGGCATCCAGTGCGATTCTCATCGGAGCGGGATTTTGCGGAGTTCAGCGCGTGAATGCAAAATCAAAAATGAATGTGGGCGGGACTTCGGTCTCCCGATTTTCCTGCAACGAAGTGTGAACTCGGGGCATGGCCCCTGCAAACTACCTCGCCTCGACTGTCAGCACCTGCCGGCCCTTATAATAACCGCAAGATGGGCAGGCCGTGTGGGAGGCGACCGTGCTGCCGCATTGCGTGCACTTGTTCAACTGAGGCGCGCGCCAGCGGTGCGACGCTTTGCGCGTGCGCAGCCGCATTTTCGAAGTTTTGCGTTTGGGGACTCCCATAAGGGGAATCAGGAAAGCAGGAATTTGGAAAAAGACAACCTCTCACTCGCACTCCTGCCGGAGGATTGATTACAACTTCAATTTATCGAGCGCGCTCCAATCGGGCGCGCGCTTACTATCTTCCTCAGCGGCGAGCGCAGCGGGGGTGGCGGCGGGACACTTCCTTCCGCCTTCGCGATCGCAATGCGGGTGCGCCGGCAGATTCAACAAAATATCTTCGCGCACGTACGGCGTGAGATCGATCACCTCCGGTCCGGTCAATTCGAGATGGAGAGAAAAAGCTTTTACTTCGATCTCGAAGGGAAAGGGGTCGAGACAACGAACGCACTTCAGTTCCACGGGCTGCGCGATGGTGCCGCTCGCCCACAGGGCGCCTTCGGAAACGCCGAGGTCGAGCGAGTATCGTAACGGTCCGGTGCAGCGGACCCCTTCGGCCGCGAGCTCAGGAATCGGACATTCCTCCTCGCCCTCGAGATGCAGACCATCCGCGTGAATTTGTCGGAGATGGATTTTCACTCGCGCAAGGTTTCGGGGTTCATCGCTTGAGCTTACTTCGCAGCGCCCGGGCCACCCGGCCGGGAACGAATTCAGCCACGTCGCCGCCGAGCCGCGCGATTTCCTTCACGATCCTCGAGCTGAGATAAGTGTATTCCTCTTTGGGCATCAGGAAGATCGTCTCAACCGTCGCATCCAGCTTGCGATTCATCAGCGCCATTTGGAATTCGAATTCGAAATCGGATATGGCGCGCAGACCGCGGATGACCGCAGTCGCCTTTCGCGTGACGGCGAAATCGACCAGCAAGCCATCGAGCGGAGCGATCTCGACGTTTTTGAATTTGCCGATGGTGGCCTGGAGAAGGTCGAGGCGTTCCGCGAGGGTGAAGAGCGGCTGCTTTTGATCGTTGTGAGCGACGGCGACGATTACTTCGTCGAAGAGTTTTCGAGCGCGATCGATCACGTCCAAGTGACCGTTGGTCACGGGATCGAAGCTGCCGGGATAAATCGCGCGTCGGATCATGGGGAAACGTCCAACGTCCGATGGCCAACGTCCAACGTCCAATTTTCGAAAGTTCGGAACAGGTGGACAACGCAAATGTGCCGAAGAAGAAGCGAAGCTTGCTGAACTGTCCTAAGTCGCGAGAATGGCTGGCGCGAAAACATGATCGATCCACCTTACCGGACCGTCGCCGTGGCCAGCACGTTTTCGCCGCGCTTCCTGCAGGTGCTGGCAGAAGCGAAACGCATTCGCGATCGTCTTTGCGACCAATTGCATCTCATTTACGTGGGCAAAGGCGATGAAGAGACGGCCCGGAAATTTGCCGCGGCGTTGCGCGAGCTTGAATTGCCGGCGGATTCGCCCATCCACTATCAGGAGGGTGACCCGGCGGTCGCGATTCTCCAAGCCGCTACTTTGAATCGGGTGGATCTCATCGTGGCCGGCGCGCTGGAAAAGGAGGCGGCGCTCCGCCAATTCCTCGGCAATGTGGCGCGGCGTGTCGTGCGCGACGCCTCCTGCTCGGTCATGCTCATTACCAAGCCCGACCAGGAACCGAAGCCATTCTGCCGCATCGTTTTGATGGCGGAATATTCCGATCACGGACGGGCAGCCCTGCATAAAGCTTTGCGGCTGGCGGCGCTCGAACAGTGTGAAAAGCTTTTCGTGATCCGCCTCTACACCACCTTCGATGAAGCGCGGGTGAAGACGCGGGACAGATCGCCCGAGGCCGGGAGCGAAGGGCCGCGCACGCTGGAGGAAGAAGAGGTGGCGCTGGAACAATTCATCGATTCGGCGGGACAGACCGATGTCCCGATCGAGGCGAGATGCATTCGCGGCAACACCGGTTACGCGGTGCTCGACTTCGTGCAATCAGTCGAGGCGATGATGCTGGTGGTGCCGGACGATCCGGACACGGTTGGCCTTCCCACCCACATCGAATGGGTGACCGACGTGATCCCGTGCAATCTGTGGGTGATTCGATAGTGCTTGTGGAGCTGCAGTCGCGTTGATTCTATCGCGGCGATGGAGGTTGATCCGGCATTCCGGGCTTTTGGACCCGCGCATCTGGTTGTCATCGCGCTAACCATCGCGCTCCCCTTTGTCCTGGCGGCTTTTGTGCGCAAGACGCGATGGCCGCGGTGCGAGCGAATTGTCGGGCGGTTGCTGGCCGCGTTGCTCCTGGTCAATTATCTTGGCTACGAGATTTATCTTGGCCTGACTGCCGGATTATCCTGGGAAAAAGCGCTTCCATTCCAGCTCTGCGATTGGGCCATGATCGCCATCATTGTCGCGCTGTTAACCGGCCGCGAACGCTGGCTTGAGGTCGCCTATTTCTGGGGAATCGGTGGAACGGCGCAGGCCATTCTCACGCCCGATTTGAAGTACGCCTTTCCCGATATTCGCTTCCTGAGTTTTTTTATCGCGCATAGCGGGATCGTGATCGGCATCGCTTTCGTCATGATCATGCGCGGGTTCCGTCCGCATATCAGTTCCATCTGGCGCACCTTTGCCTGGTCGGAACTGTATTTCGTGCTGACCATCGCGGTCGATTCCATCACCGGCGTGAACTATGGATATTTGCTGCATAAGCCGGAGGCCTCGTCGCTGTTGAGTTACCTGTCGGATCAGCGCGCGCTTTATATTTTCCAAATGCATCTCCTCGCGCTGGCATTTTTCTGCGCGCTCTATTTGCCGTTCGCGTTTTATGATCTCGTCACGGGGAACAAGAAGCATGCCTGATCGCTTGCTTGTCGTGCCGAGCCGCGCAGAGGGCGACGGACATCACCGGCGAAGGGGCGGCCACGCGAATTCGCTTTCGCGATTTACGAAGCGGATGCTGTCGAACATGCGGCCTTTTGGTTTGCGTGATCCTGGAGCTATGGTGGGGTCCCTCGCCGTCTGCGCGGCTCGGGATGACACGCATGGGTAACCGCGAGAAATGAAAGTAAAGCCGCTCAAAATTCGTTCAGTCACCATTGGTGGAACACGCCCGGTCTTCATTCTCGGCCCATGCGTGATCGAATCGGAAAAATTCGTCTGGCGGATGGCGCGGCGCATCGCGGAGATCTGCGGGACGGAATCGGTGCCGTTCATTTTCAAGGCGTCCTACGACAAGGCGAATCGCACTTCCATTCGTTCCTATCGGGGCATCGGCGTTCGGCAGGGTTGCGAAATCCTGGCGGCCATCGGCGCGGAACTGAAGATCCCGGTCACAACGGATGTCCATTCGCCCGCGGAAGCGGAGCTCGCGGGTCAACTCATCGATGTCCTTCAGATCCCCGCTTTCCTCTGCCGCCAAACGGATTTGCTCCAGGCCGCCGCTGAAACCGGTCGCGTGGTTAACGTCAAGAAAGGCCAGTTCCTCGCGCCTTGGGATGTGAAAAATATCGCGGAGAAACTTTCGACTTTCGGCAACGACAAGTTCATTTTCACCGAGCGCGGGACCAGCTTCGGCTACAATAATCTCGTGGCCGATTTCCGGTCTCTCTACTGGATGCGCGAGGCGGGCTATCGCGTGATTTTCGACGCCACTCATTCCGTGCAACGGCCTGGCGGAGCGGGGGATTCCACTTCGGGCGACGCGGCGCTCGCCCCGGTGCTGGCCCGGGCGGCGATGGCGGCCGGTTGCGACGGCATCTTTATGGAAGTGCACGAGAACCCGGCGCGCGCGTTGTCGGACGGGCCGAATCAGATTCCGCTAAAGCAGTTGCCGAAGCATCTCCGCATGTTAAAAACTATTCATGCTGCCGTTTCGTAGCGGTCGCGCCGGATGGTCGAGCGCGTCGTGCGCCTTTTTTCTTCTCGCCCTCCTGAGTTGTGTGGCGTTGGCCGCGGACAAGACGCCGGCGAAGCAACCGGAAGTGAAGCCTCAAAAAAAGGAGCGGCCCAAGCCGCAGGAAGGCGTGACGAACGTTCCCATCCCGGCTGGCCACGATGCCCGCGGGTTGGTGTTGCCGGAGTTCGATCACAAGGGAAACATGCGCGGCAAGCTCGAGGCTGGCGTGACGAGGCGGCTGGATGACGAGCGCGTCCAGTTTGAGCAGGTAAAATTCACCACCTTCACTCCGGAAAAACAGACCGACATGGAGATCATCATGACCAAGTCGATCTTCAACCTGAAAACGCAGGTGCTAAACTCGATCGAGCGCACTACGGTGAAACGCGCCGATTTCGAAGTCTCCGGCGATACGATGCAATTCGAAATGTTGACGCGAAAAGGCACCCTCACTGGCAATGTGAAGATGGTGGTCCACGGCAAGACCCGCGCTCCCGGGAATGAAGGCGAATGAGAAAGATCGGTCGCGTTTGCGCAGTGCTCTGCTTCGGAGTGATCGCGGGAATCGCTCGCGGCCAGGGTTCCGCCCCGGCGACGCTGTCCCCCCGATCTCAACCCAGCCCAACCGAAAAAGTTTCGCCAGCCAAGGCTCCGCCTGAAAAAACCCCTGCTGAGAAAGCAGAAAGCGCCCCGGCCGAAAAAGCTGAAAAGCCGAAAGAAAAAAAGCCCGGCCCGACGGAACCTCTCATCACTGAGATTTATGCGGACCAGGCCACGTTCGATTCGACGAAATCGATCGGCATTTTTACCAGCCACGTCATTGTGGTTGATCCGCGCTTCAATATCCAGGGAGACAAGCTCACGATCTTCATCAGTAAGAAACAGGGCGAGGGACTCGACAAGGCGATCGTCGAGGGCAATGTGGGCGTGGTGCGCGACCGTCCAGATCCCGCGGGAGGGCCGCCCAGCCGCATGGTGGGCCGTTCCGATAAAGCGGTTTACACAGCCAAGACTGGAAATTTCGAGCTGACCGGAAACCCGCGCGTGCAACAGGGCATGAACACCCACGTCGCCACCAGCCCCGACACTGTGATGGTTTTGAACGAGGCGGGCGAACTGCAAACGACAGGGCCAAGCCGCACGGAAATCCGGCAGGAACCGAAATCCGAAATCAGTCCAACTCCGGCGAAACCGTGATCAGCGAAACCGCACCCACCTCTTCCACGGCTTCGGTTTCGACCAGCCCTACCGGGAACGACTACGTCCTGGAGACGGAGCAACTGGTGAAGCTGTACGGCGGGCGCGCCGTGGTAAACGGGATCGACATCAAGGTGCGCAGCGGCGAGATCGTCGGATTGCTCGGTCCGAACGGCGCGGGCAAGACGACCAGTTTTTACATGATCGTTGGACTCGTTAGGCCAAATAGCGGGAGCGTGGTCTTTTCCGGAACGGACGTGACGAATTACCCGATGTATAAACGCGCCCGGCTCGGCATGGGTTATTTGCCGCAGGAAGAATCCATTTTTCGCAAAATGACGGTCGAGCAAAACATCATGGCCATTCTCGAGACGCTTTCGCTCAGCAAATACGAACGGCGCCAGCGTTGCGATCAACTGCTCCACCAATTCGGCATCGAGCGCATCGCGAAGAATACGGCGCTGACTTTGAGCGGCGGCGAGAAACGGCGGCTGACCATCGCGCGGTCCCTCGTGACCGAGCCGAGCCTTCTGATGCTGGACGAGCCCTTCAGCGGCGTCGATCCGATCGCGGTTTACGACGTCCAGCAGATCGTGGTCAACCTGCGCAAGTCCGGCCTCGCCATTTTGATCACGGACCACAATGTTCGCGAAACGCTTTCGATCGTCGACCGCGCTTACCTCATTTTCGAGGGGCGGGTCGAAAGCGAAGGCACAAAAGATTTTCTCATCAACGATCCCATCAGCCGCCAGCTCTACCTCGGCGAGCGTTTTCAAATGTAAGCGAAAGGAAATGCAGTGATAACGACCAACGCTCACCCAAACGTCAAAGTCACCGGGCGCCATCTGCCCATCACGGAGGCGATCAACGATTACTGCACGCGCAAGATCGAGAGCCTGCATCTCGATTATCCGAAGATCATCGAAGCACACGTCATCCTCGAAGTGGAAAAATACCGGCATTCCGCCGAGGTCGTGCTCGTCTGCTCGAACCACATCACGATCGAAGCCTGCGAAGAAACCAACGACATGTATGCCGCCATCGACGCGGTCACGGACAAGGTCGGGCGGCAGATGCGGAAATATAAGACGCGCCTGATGCGCAAGCACCGGCCGCGGAAAGATATCGTGCAGCATCTCGATGAGCACGTGCTGGATGCGGAGCCCACGGAAGAGGACGAACACGCCGTGCATGCGGTGGTCAGCACCGAGCGCCTTCCGGTGAAGCCGATGTTTGTGGATGAGGCGGTGCTGCAGCTGGAAATGTCGCGCCGGCAATTCCTCGTTTTTCTTAATGCGCGCAGCTCGCGGGTGAACGTCCTCTACCGGCGGAAGAGCGGCGACTTCGGCCTGATCGAGCCGACGGCGAATTAATCCCACGCACGTAAAGTCGGACGCGCCGGAACGGGCGGCGGCAAAAGTAGTGGGACGTAATTTCTTGCTTGTCATGCCGAGCCGCGCAGACGGCGAGGGACCTCGCAATCGCACGTAAGCCGGGAGGAAACGCTTCGCGAAGGACGCGGCGCACGCTGTCGAACATGCCGTTCGTCATTTGGGTGATCCTGGAACGACTGTGAGGTCCTTCGCCGTCTGTGCGGCTCAGGATGACACGCGTGGTTGCGCCTTGGGAGGTAATCGCAAGGTAACCGACGTGGGACTGAATTGGGATGAGCGGTGGAAATTGCCGCCGTCCCGCGATAAATGAATGTGGGATGAGCGATAAGCCGATAACGCAGGCCATTACTTCGGGCAGTGAGCAACGCAAGAATGTGCCGGTTGTCACGGTCGAAAGTTTCTATCAGGCGCATGCCGGCAAGCTGCAATTGAAGCTCGAGGGGAAGCGCGTCGGCTTTCATCGCAAAATCCGCGAGCCTACGATCAACCGTCCCGGTTTGGCGCTTTCCGGTTTCTATAACTACTTCGCCGAAAAACGCGTGCAGGTCCTGGGCGCCGCCGAACAATCGTACCTGCAGAGTCTTCCGGCGAAGACGCGCACCCAGCGCTTTCGTGGATTGTGCGCCCAAAAAATTCCGTGCCTGGTCACTTCGCGCGGCGCCCATCTCGCGCCGGAGTTGCTGGCCGTCGCGGACGAGCAGCAGGTCGCGGTTTTCCGCACGCCGATGGTAACGATGCGGTTCATCAATGCAGCGACGATTGCGATGGAAGTGGATTTCTCGCCGAGCGTGACGGAGTTCGGGAGCATGGTGGACATTCTCGGCGTGGGCGTTCTGATCCGCGGCCAGAGCGGCATCGGGAAAAGCGAGGCCGTGCTTGGCCTGATCGAGCGGGGCTACAGCCTGGTCGCCGATGACGTGACCCGGGTGAAATCCCTCGAAGGACGGGAACTGGTGGCGACGGCGCCGGAGCTGACGCGCTACCACATGGAAGTCCGCGGGATCGGCATCATTAACGTGGCCTCGATTTTCGGCATTGGCAGCATTCGGATGGAGAAGCGGGTCGATCTCGTGGTGACCTTGGAAGAATGGCACGAGCTCCAGGAGATCGATCGGATCGGGCTCGACGTGGAATCGTACGAGATTCTGAAGTTGAAGGTGCCGCACATCACGATTCCAGTCAGACCGGGTCGCGACATCGCGCGTTTGATCGAGGTTGCGGCGATGGACCAAAAGCTGAAAGGTCTGGGACGAAACAGCGCGGTGGAGTTTAATGAAAAGTTGCTCAATCTAATGGAATCGAAGGAAACGTAATGGGCCTGTTGAATCGGAGATCGGCGACCGCCGGGCGCGGACAGAAAATCGAAAAGGAAATTACGATTATCAATCGCCTCGGTTTGCACGCGCGGCCGGCGGCGATGTTCGTGCGCATCGCGAGCCGTTTTCGCTCCGAAATCTGGGTCGAGAAGGAAGGCGAGCAGATCAACGGCAAGAGTATCATGGGCTTGATGATGCTGGCGGCGGGGCAGGGCTCGAAGCTGCTCGTCCGTTGCGAAGGTCCCGACGCGGCGAAGGCGATGGAGGAAATCGAGCAACTGATCGCCGCGAAGTTCAATGAAGATTGAGGAGTTGCAGCAAGAGGGGGCTGGAGCAGTGGGGAGTGAATGAGCCGGCCCCTCCATTACTCCATTTCATCGCCTTGACATCCGCGCTACTCTCGCTGCGGCATGAGCAGCGACGACACAAAACCTGAGACGCGATTCCAGGGCGTAGGAGTTTCTCCCGGGATTTCCAGGGGAACCACTCACGTCGTCGGCGAGGAGAGCGACGAGGTCGCGCGCCATCGCATTCAGGCTTCGGATATTCCTCACGAGATCGGGCGCTTCGAGACAGCCCTGATCCAGACGCGCGCGCAGATTCTCGAGATGCAGGAGCGCATCGCCGAATCGATCGGGGCCAAGGATGCGGGCATTTTCGACGCGCACCTGCTCGTGGTGGAAGACCGGACCTTGATCGACGAAGTCTTGCGCAAACTCGAGGCCGATCTGTGCAACGTGGAGTTCGTCTTTCAGGAAGTGGCGACGCATTACGCCGATACGCTGAGCAAAATCGACGACCCTTATCTGCGGGAACGCGCGCTCGATATTCAGGATGTCACCAAGCGGGTGGTTCGAAATCTCCAGGGAAAAGCGCCAAAATCTTTCCTGGCCCTGGCGGAGCCGCACGTGCTGGTGGCGCATAATATTACGCCCTCGGACACGGCGACCATGAATCGCAACTACGTGCTTGGCCTCGCCACCGACCTGGGCAGCCGCACTTCTCACACGGCGATCATGGCCCGCTCCCTCGGGATTCCGGCCGTGGTCGGATTGCACGATGCCACGGACAAACTCGAGACCGGCCAGCAGGTCCTTCTCGATGGTTACAGCGGCCTCCTCATTCTCAATCCGACCCCGGAAACGCTTTGGCATTACGGCGAACTGGAACACAGAAAAGTTCAGGTCGCGGAGCAGCTCACCGGTCTGCGTGAAACCAAATCGACCACGCGCGATGGCCGTCACATTGTGCTCTCGGCCAACGTGGAACTGCCGGAGGAGGTGGAATCGGCCCCGCGCAATGGGGCGGAGGGGATCGGTCTTTACC
>JBEEHO010000084.1:0-13177 GCA_041167425.1 Verrucomicrobiota bacterium
ACTGTAAAGACCGATGTTCGCTCCAATGTCCCAGAATGCTCCACCGGTCAAATGCGGCAGGGCGGCCAGGATTGCGATGAACGTTTGCCGGATGCTGTCTTCCTGCCGGCTCGGATCGGCGATCAACGAAGCGTTGGAAATCAATCGAAGATAAATCGGACGATCGAGCAGCGGCGAACGCCATCGAATCATCGGATCAAATCTGCGGCTAATGACGCGAAAGAGAGCGCTCTTCCGCAGTCGATGCAGGGGGTGAACGCGACCAAGCGTTTCGCCGAAATTCATGGTGTTCGCGGCCGCAGAACACGGCACGGATTCCCGGCCGCCCTCACGTCTGGCGGAACGTCTTTGGTAACTACCGAGCATGCGCCAATAATGCTGCGAGCGCCGATCGTGACGCCTGGCATCACAAAAACTCGCGCCCCGAGGAACGCATCCTCGCCGATCGTGATCCTGGCCGTGACGAGCGGCAGTTCCGGGCGCGCGAAATCGTGGGTCCCGGTGCTCAAATAAACTTCCTGCGCCACAGTCGCGCGGGCGCCGATTTCAATCTGGCCTAACGAGTAGGCGTTGGCGCGATCGCCAAGGCAGGCGCGATCGTGCAGGATCAGGTTCCAGGGAATCGCGATCCGGGCGCGCTCGTGCACGAACGGAGTGCCGCTTATTTTCGCGCCGAACAAACGCAGCCAGAAGAGACGCCAGGGATTGAGCGGCTTGGGAGTCCAGGCGCAAAAAGCGAACCAGCAGACCTCCCATAACAGACGCAGCAGACGATCTTCCACCGGCCAGGGCGATTCCTGCGCGGAGGTCTGATTGGGCTTTACGAGTTTCTTTTCCTCCATGGCGAAGATCGGGTAACTAAAGAGTTATGATCAAAAAGCAGATCAGGAGCCACAGCTGAACACAGATTTTCACGGATTGGGAGCGATGACTTCCACGCGGGCGGGCGGGCGATGACCCAGGGCCTTGAGGAGCGAGTCGGTGGCACGGTTGATTTCGAAATGGCGGGCGAAAGATTTTCGCGCATTTTCCCTCATCGCGGCGCGAAGATCGGGCGGAGTGGCGACCCAGCGTTCGATCAGGCGAGCGGTTCCGGCGAGGTCATCCTGTTCCACGTAACCGGCCCGGTCCGCATCGATCTCGCGCCAAATGTTTACTTCCTTCGAAATGAGCGCGGGCGTCCCGCATGCGAGCGCTTCGACCACCGCAATTCCAAAATTCTCCTGATGCGACGGCAGGATGAACGCATCCGCCGCGCTGAGAGCGCCCCATTTGCTGCTGCCGGACAACATCCCAGTGAACGTGACTTCCGACACGTTTGGGGCCAGTTCTTTCAAGCGCTCCAGATATTTTTCGTCGGCGCACGGACCGGCCATGACGAGATGCAGAGCTTGCTCGCCTGCCGCTGAATTTCGGACTGAGGTAAACGCTTCGAGCAACAGTTCGCAGCCTTTCTTTTCGTGCAGGCGACCGAGAAACAGCAGCAATCGCTTGCCGCGCAGTTGAGCAAAGCGGTTGAAAAAATCTTCGCGCGCAGTGGCGAGATCGATCTCCGGGGCGGCGGTTCCATAATTCACGACCACTTCATTGCACCGGTAAAATGAGAAAGACTCGCGCGCCAGAAGCCGCTCCTGGTCAGAGGTGAAGAGGACGGCGGCGGCATCACGCAACACGCGATATTCCGCCCAGGGCCAGTAGAGCAATTTCTTCAGGTGCTTCAGCGGATAGGTCCGTTTGAACCAGGGGTCGAGCATTCCGTGCGGAAAGACGAAATAGGGTGTGGTGGTTCCCCGCAAAGCGCGCCAAACGCCGAAGCTGCTGTATTGCCAGATGCCCTGGACGATGATGGCGTCATACATCGCGTGCCGCTCCCTGATCCAGCGAGTAAAACGCGGCGCGTACCCGTAGCTGCCTCGACCGGGGCCGAGCGCATGCACTTTGACGGGACAGTCGCGCACCCACTGTTTGTCAGGCGCATCGAGTGAAATAATTTCCACCTCGTGTCCGCGGCGCGCGAGCACGGCCGACGATTGCATAACCGATTCGATCGGGCCGCCGAGAGCGGGGTTAACAGTGTGAATGGATCGGAGTATTTTCATCCGGAGAGCGAAACAGTTGCGCTCGCTTCGCGAAGTGACCCAGAACAACGATGCTCCAAACACGTGTCCAATGCACGCGATCCCGCTGAAACGCGCCGCTGATTTCGCTCACGAAAACCTGAGGGAGGAAATGACGCGAGGCCGTTTCACGCAGCCCTGCATCCACGAAGGAAGCGAGCGGTCCGAGCATCCAGGCTTTCATGGGCAGGACGAAGCCTGCCTTCGGTCGCCGATAAACGGAAGCCGGAAGCAGATCGCGGCAGGCCTCCACCAGCAATCCCTTGGGCCCGGGATAACGTTTCTTCACCGCCGCCGGAAGTCCCAGGACATACTCGACCAGTTCATGATCGAGAAAGGGAACGCGCAGCTCCAGGGAAACCGCCATGCTCATCTGGTCTGCATCTCGCAAGAGCATGCGACGCATGTAACCGGTCAACTCCGCCCAACTGATGCGGGCGAAGTCATCGGGTAAAGACACCGAATACTCCAAGGGCGCTGGTGCATTTGGAAGTCCCGCGCGAGCGATCATGTCGTCGGTAAAAAAGCGTCGGCGCCATCGGGCCAGGTCACCCGCGTCCGCGTTCGCTGGAAGGTCGGCCAGGCGATCGCCGAGTTTGATGGCGGTTCCCAGCAGTCGTCGCAATGGTCGCGGCAGCTTCGCGATCGCTTTGAGCCGGGGCACATCGCGAAAACTGGGATAACCGCCGAACAACTCATCACCGCCCAGACCTGTGAGCGCGACCTTCACTCCGTGCGCCGCCACCGCGCGCGACACGATATAGGTGTTGATCGCGTCAACCGATGGCAGGTCCAGCTTCTCGACCGCTTCGGTGACTGAGTGAAGCACTTCTTCTTCCGAAAGTTGGATTCGATGATGGTCGGTCCGGTAGCGCTCTGCGATTTCCCTGGCGATCGCTGTTTCGTCGAATTCCGCGAGATCGAAACCAACGGAGAATGTCTGGAGTTTTTTCTCCAATTTCTGCGCGGCGATCGCCGTCACAATGGAAGAATCGATTCCGCCGCTGAGAAAACTGGCAACCGGGACGTCGGAAAGAAGATGTTCGTCGACGGCTTTGTCGATCAGAGCGCGCACGCGGCGAACGGCGCAGTCGGTCGAAGAAACGAACGCGGGACGCGAAGGCCAATATTTCCACCTCCTGGACTGTCCCTCCGGTCCGATCGTCATGGCATGTCCAGCCGGCAAGACGTGCAGGTCGCGATAAAGAAGATTTCGCTCGGGACACGCGCCCCATTGCAAATAGCCGGAAATCGATCGCCCGGTGATTTCGCGCGAGTCAGCGGCGACAAGCATTTTCACTTCGGAAGCGGCACGAAGGCCGTCTTTATCCATTATGTAATAGAGCGGTTTTATTCCGAGACGATCGCGCGCAAAAAATAATTCGCCGCGTCGGGCGTCGTAGATCGCGAAGGCGAACATTCCCTTGAGGTGCTCAAGCACTTCGTGGCCCCAGCGCGCATAGCCTTGCAGGAGCGTCTCGGTATCGCTCGTGCCTTTCCAATCTGCGTCAGGTCCTAATTCCGCGCGCAATGCCCGGTGATTATAGATCTCGCCGTTCGCGACGATCACGTTCCCGGTGGCCGCGTCGATCATGGGTTGCGCGCCGGCGGGAGAGAGATCCACGATGGCGAGCCGGGTGCTGCCCAACCAGCATCGACCATCCGGCGACGTCCATTCTCCGGATGAGTCGGGGCCGCGATGATGAATCAACTGAAGATCGAGCGGCGTGGCGCGACTATCAGAGCTGAAATGAACTGCGATCCCGCACATCTTGTCTTAGCCCGAACGCAACAAACCGCTGGCTACCAGACGAACCCGTCGGTCCGGCGAAAGTATTCCATCTCGCGCGGCAACTCCTTCAGCGGCTTCGCGGGAACACCGCCGTAAAGGTGATAGGGCGCGTCCCATTTTTTGTTGAGGAGCGATTGAGCTCCGAGCACCGAATGATGCGGCAGACTGCTCCCGCCGAGCATGACCGAATTTGTCCCGGTGAAACAGTATTCGCCGATGTCTATCGGCTCGGCCGACTGGCGATTGGCGGCAAGGTCGATGCTATGGGTGATGAGTTGCGAGCGAAAGCCGCCGATGGTGGCGAAGGCGCCGATGCGAATGCGGGCGGTGCAATCGATGAAATGCCGGCTGCTGATTCCGGCATGCGTTTCGATGATGAGCTCGGGACGGCGATCCGGTTGATGCGCGAAATGCCGGCTCGGACCGCTGGGAAAGCCGGTGATCCAATTCAACTGACCGACCACGGCGTGCGCGCCGAGATGGAGCAGGTCGATGTTCTTGCAAACGGTGAAGTGCCCGATTCGGGAATTTTCTTCCATGATCAAGCGGCGTGGAAAAATCCAGCACCGGCCGAGGTGGCTGGTGGGATGGATGGAATAGCCGAACTGTTTTTCCAGCAATGAGCGCCGCATCCGCCACGGCAGCAGCACCGAAAGAAACATCAGAATTTGTTTCATCATACCGGAGCAAGCGAACGGTAGAGTTCGCAGTATTCCGCGATCATGCGCGAGGTGGAAAATCGCTTCGCGTTTTCGAGCGCCTTCGCCCGCCAGCGCTCACGTTCGGCCGGATTCGTCAGGCGCAAGAGATCAGCGGCAAACGCCGCTTCGTCCTCGACCTTATGTTTCAAGGCCGCGTCTCCGGCGACCTCCGCCATCGGCTCGCGGTCGCTGCAAATAACCGGACAACCGCAGGCATGCGCCTCGGCGATGGGCCAGCCAAACCCTTCAAAGGTCGAGGGAAAAAGGAGCGCGGTCGCGCAATTGTAAAGAGCTTCAAGCAGTTCATTCGTGGCCTCAGGGACTTCGACGATCCGATCCGATACGCCCAGTTGCCAGCCTAACGAGCGCAGCGCATCCGATAACGGTTCGCCCGCGAAGACGAGGAATCCGTTCCATTCTTTCCGGCAGAGCGCGAAAATACGCAGGACGCCTTCGCGATTTTTTCGCCGCAAATTCGAACCGACGTGCAGGACGAACGGCGCGTTCGGCGGCAGAACGGAAGCTTTCGCCAGCCGGCTCCGGGCTTCGCCCACGGGCAATTCGCGATAGGGATAACTGAGCCCAAGCGTCACCCTGGCAAGTTTCGGTCCGGGATGTCCGCCGTGAACGAGACGCTCCGCATCGGCGAGGGTGGCCCGGGAAACACACACGACCGCGCTGGCGCGCCGCAGTCCCGCGATGATCCAACGCTGAAGCCGCTTGCCGGTAAAACTGGCCGGACAATCGGTATCTTCACCGAGCGCGCCCCTTACCGCGAGCAAATCGTGACAGGTCACGACCACCGGAACTTCGCCGCTACGTTGCGCGTACATCGCATTGGAATGATCGCAAATATGCACCAACGCCGCGGACTTCAATCTTCTGCGCAGCCTTCGCGGAAAGAGAACAAACTTGTCGAAGTAGGCGAGCCATTTGGCGACAAAGCCGCCCGCATACCGGAAGCGACCGAAGAATGGCTGCGGCTGGATCAGCTCGGCCGGCACGCCTGCGGTCGCGAGGCCATCGAGCATCATCATGGCGAAACGATCCATGCTCTGCTGGCGATCGGGCGGATAATTACCGATCAATAGAACCATTGCGTTGATCGCGTGGAGCCGCCGGGCCGTGCATCCGCTCCGCGTAAGCCGAGCGGCGTCCGATCACTCTTTCGCCTGTTCCCGTAGCGCGGTCGGATCGAGGACCAGTCCCAATACTTTCGTCGTCCTCTGTTCGCGCGGCCAGGGCGAGACCCATGGTGAAAACAGCAAACCCCAGGATCGTCGGCTGTCCGAATTGCCCGCTGAGCAGCGGGAGAAAACTCGAGCTGAAAAGCAGGAGCGGCAGCACGTTGTTCCGCTTCACCGATCTCAGGCAGAGCAATCCAATTCGAACAACCACACCGCAACGCCAGAGAAGATACGCGAGGCCAAGGACCGGTCCGCTCTCCAGGATGATGCGGGCCCACTCGCCTTCCGATAGAAGAAACATCATGCGGCCAGTAAGGAACTTTGCGCCCGCGTTGGTGCCGATGCCCAGGCCATAACCGAGAAAAGGAGCCTTGGTGTAAACGAAGAAGCCTTCTCGGAAGGTATCGAGCATCCGCTCAGCCAGGCCGGCGGTGATCGACTTCTCCTCCGCTTCCGCCACATCGGTAAACCGCGTGGTGAGAACGTTGAGCCCTTCCTTGAAAATGGGCGTCTTCGTGACCAGAAACGCGAGCACGATCGTAATGAGCAACGTTTGCCCAAAACGATTGACGGCACTGGGGCGCACAAACAGGACGACCAGCAGGGACGCGGCCACCACCGCACATGCCCCCACCACGGAACGGCTTCCTGAGACCGAAGTCCCGATCAAGAGCGCGGTACCCGCCGCAAAAAGAATCCAATTTTTATAAACATCACGTTTCAATGCGGCCCAAATCACGAAGCCGGTAGCCAGCGAAAAATACGCGACCACTCCGATGACGAAGGAAAAGGTCGCGGCCGTGCGAACTTTCCCCAAGGCCGCCGTCATCATCTCGCCTTCACCACTCGCCGTGCGATTCAAAAATGCGTCGGGCGCGGCGCGAAATTGCGCGACCATGAGCAGCGCCATGGGCACGATGAGAACCAGAGTCCACCACCCAATTCGTTTCACGTCCTCCGCCCGCAGCACCCGGGGCATTAAAAAAATCAGCGGCAAGTGCAGGAAGTTCGAGCGGAAACCGAAGCCGGTCACGAGCAGGATGCGGGTGGGCGGGATGTAAGGCCAAAGCGGAATGAAGCTAACGAGAAACGATAAAACTCCGATGATGGAAATCGACCAGACCCAGACATTGCGCGGGAAGACGCGAGCCTTGAGCGCCAGAACATAAATGAGCAGGACCACCGGATCGCGGACGATGAGGAGCGGATTCGAGAGCGCGGGCACCACCCACTTGCGAAGAGCTCCCTCGATCAAGAGCAGCCAGAAATAAAGCCAGATCAGCCGGCGGATATTTCGGATGGTTTTATTCTCGGGACTGTTTGAGTTCATTCGCCGGTTAGAGATCGGATCGCGGCGAGGACTTTTTCGCCATAGCCTTGCCAGGTAAGCTCGCTCGCCCGCCTTTGGGCTGCAATCGCCATGCCAGAGATGCTGGCACGGTTGGTGGCAAACCAGTTTATTTTCTCCGCGATTGAATCGGGTGAGCGAATGGGGACGAGAAAGCCGGTTTCGCCTTCCACGATCAAGTCGTCGCCCCCGGCATTTTTTGTCACGATCAAGGGAAGACCGGAGGCCATTGCCTCCTGCTGGACGAGCGCGCGACCTTCTACGATTGAGGGCAGAACGAGAACGTCGCAGGTCCGCATGAGCCGCAGCACATCGTCATGCGGACGAGGCCGCTCGTAAATGAAGTGGGGAAACTGTTCGCGATACCAGGGAAGCGGACGCAAGAGCGATCCCATGACAATCAACTCGACCTCTTTCGAGGCGATAAGTTTCATTGCCGCGAAGAGATCGGCCAGTCCTTTCCGCTGCGTGAGACCGCCTGCGAAAAGGAGACGCAGCGGTCCGTCGCCGGGTTTACGTGGCGCGGATCCACCGTTCCCGGCAGGGGGCGAGCCGAATGGTGCCACCACACATGGCTTCGAATCGCGGGTGCTGCGCGGCAGCGAATCCAGGACGAAAGTGCTCGGACAAATGACCAGCTCGGCCAGATCAAGCTCATGCGTTTTGCGCGCAAGTTTTTCTTCGGAATCGCGGGTGCCGTCGAGCGTCGCTTCCCATTCCGGATAACGCTCCGCCTCTTCTTGGAGGAGACGCCGTGCCGTCTCCCAGTACGCAATGGGCAGATCGTAAATGCGGCGAATTCCGAGCTCGCTCGCCGCTTCGAACAGGCGTTCCGCGCAATCCTCATACGCATAAACGGCTTTGATCTTTTGCCTTTGCTGAGATTCACGCAACGAGGCCGCCGCGAATTTGTCGAGCTCGCGCCAGACGCGATCGATGCTGGCGCGACCAAGCTCGTGCTTCGTCAGCCATTGCTGCCGAAGTTTTCCGGCGAGAAGCCGCACGATCTCGCGGGCCGGCTGAATCTTTATTTTGTAGTGGGGCAGTTCATAACCGCGACGCGCCATTTGCGCACGGAGATTTGCCGGCAGCGCGTTTATCAGCGGCGAAGCGTTCGACCACCCAAGCGAGGTCACGAATTTCGCCAGCAATCCCGCCTGGTCGAGTGCAAGCAAAACTGCGCGCACGTTTGCGTTTCCGAATGGATGCGCCAGCAGAACCATCATGCGGTTTCCAGCGGTTCGCCGCGCAGGATCCGGCGGTAAGCGCGCGCATAAAATTCCATCGGCTCAAGTTCGGTCGCGAGTTCTTCACGTGTGCGCTGGGCGCGTTCCGCATACTCGGATTCACTCATCTGCGCCGCCTGCTCGAGCAACTTCGCCAGGCCCGCGACATCAGCCGGCTCGCAAATGAGCGCCTCCCGCCCGCCTGCCTCGGGCAATCCGCCATCGCGGGTGATGATACAGGGCACGCCGAGATGACGTGCCTCCACTGCGGTCAGCCCGAAATCTTCTTTCGTGTTCGGCGGCACGACGACCCAGCGCGCATTCATCATTTCTCGCGCTTTCGTTTCTTCATCCACAAAACCGAGAATGCGAGTCCCCGTCACGCCGCGTCTTTGAATGGCGTATTCGATCAGGCTGCGCAACGGGCCGTCGCCCATGAGAACGAGCGGCCATTGCGCGTGATCGATCTGGGCCTGCGCATAGGCGTCGAGCAATGTGTCGATCCCTTTGTTCGCAATCCAGCGTCCGATAAAGGCGAAGCCTTTGCGCTGTTCGGGGAGCGTCCAGCCTTCGGGCAACTTCGATGTGGTCGCCACTTTCCGGCTCCCGGGCCGCTTCCGGTCCCCTTCCCACGTGTTCCAAACAAACTGCGAATTGTACCAGCGGGCGTCGGCAAATTTCGCGCTGAGACGCCAGAGAAGGCGATGCGCATCCAGCTGGCGCGGCATGTAATTGTGAATGGTCAGCACCAGCCGTTTGCGAAACAGCTTCGCGAGAGCGACCACGTCCGGCGATGCGTTTTGCAGATGCACGATGTCCGCCCATCGGATGGCCGTCGCGAGGTCTTTGTCGGCGCGCCCGCAAAATTCCACTTCCGGCTCGTTCCGGAGCATGGCTTTGAGACTTGGTTGCCGGGCAAAGTGTTTTGTCTTCTTAAAACAGACGCGGACTTCGAAATCAGGTTCCTTCCGAACCGCGGCCGCGACCGCGAGGACGAAGGCTTCGATCCCGCCGTACGCACCCTGACAGGGACTAACGAGAAGTAGTTTGGCCGGTTTCACGTTCCTATTGCTTTAGCAACTTGCTGGGCAATACGCGGCCAGGCTGAAGTGCGCTCCTGCCATTGGCGGAGCTTTTCGCCGCGCGATTCCAATTCGCTCTCCGCGATGCCGCGCGTCAATTCATCCGGCGAGGTCAGCAGAGAAAGTGGCTCTGGTTTGGAAGCGTCCGCATGACAAGAAAGGATGTTCAGACCGTGGGCGGCTGCGGCCATGAAAGTGCCGGATTTCGTGATACTCAGTTCGTCCTGCGACGAGAGGGCAAACATGCCAGTTGAAAGCAACGCGGAAATCTTTTCCTCCGGAAGGGGGCCGCTTTGTTCGAAGCTGTCCTGCAGCTCGAGATCCAGCAAAAGCGCGAACTCTTCTTCATCGCCCTCGCTCGATCTGCCCGAGCCCGCGGTCACGATCCTCCGGATTTTTCCGGCGGCGGCGAGCGACTTCAACTCCGTCCGCATTTTTCGCAGGGTGCGAATTCGTGAGCGTTGCAAACCAAAGAGCACCGCGAGCCCGGGCTCTCTCTCCGTCTCTGCGGGATGGACGCGTCGAATATTCGAACCGACCGGCAGGACCTCAATCCCGCTTCGCGGCGAAAGGGCGCGAAGATATTCTGCCTGGCTGGTGGTGCTGGTGAAGACCGCGTCCGCGCTTCGCAACAATCTGCGAAGATCGCGGCGATGAAGGCGTTGAAGAATATAATTCTTGTTCCAGATCGGCCAGAAGGCCCAAATCTCGTGAAACATGATTGCGAGCGTCCCTTGCGCTTCCTTCTTCCAATCGAGCAACGCCTTGATCAGCCAGCGCGGATAACCGAAGCGATCAAAGCCATAGGCGCTGTACTGCACCAATATCCTCCCACCGTGACCAGGCAATCTGGCGCGAAGGTCTTGAGCGCTGCTGTCGGTTTCTTCAACCGAATACTGCTCGAAAGTGTTTGGCGGACGGTTTCCAATTTTTGGAATGATCAGGCGCAAGTCCGGGACCCGAGGCAGATTCTCCAGCAATCGCTGCGTATAATCGCCCACGCCGCCGCTCAACTCCGGCAAAATCATGACGGTCTCGCGGGTCACGGCGGAGTTGTTTGTGGTTGAACGAGGCCCGCAAGCCGACGTGCTATTACTGGCCAGCTCGCATTCTCTTCATACCATTTTTGCAAAGCGGTGGTTCTGCTCACGATCTCCCGGCCGGAAACGGCGCCCACTTCGCCGGCGGCGATCGCATGGCAAAGAGGAACTTCAGGCGCGACCTGCTTAATCACGACGGCGCAACCGTGCGCGGCGCATGCCATGAATGCGCCCGATTTACTCCAGGTCGCCGGCGAGACATTCGTCAGGGCAAACTGCGCGTGACCGAGCAACACGGAAACTTCCGCCTCCGGCAGCATTCCGTGGCGAACCACGATGTCGGACAAATTCTCGATTAATGGATTCGCCTGGACGGCCAATTTTTCGTCGTCCGGTCCGATCAAATGCAGTTTCGTGAGAAGGCCGGCCTCACGCCATTTTATGATTTCCAATTCGAACGATCGGAGAGTTTGCAGGCGGCCGAAGGGCAAACCGAAGATGACAAATTCCGTCGTGGCGCGGGGCTGCGACGAGATCGCAGCCGGCTCGATGTTCGAGCCCACGGGAAGACAATCGACGTCTTCACGTCCGGATAATTTGCGCAGCACTGCCGCGTGGTTCTCCGTATTGGTAACGAGCACGTCGGCAATGGCGGTGAGCTGGCGAATGATCCTGGAGTTTATTTTTCCCAGCAGAAAATGTCGCGACAGTCTCGGAATTTCGCCGGGCACTTCATGGAAAAAAACAGTGAGCCGGCCGGCCGGAAATTTTGCCTTCCATTTTCGAAGGACACCCGGCAACCAGGTCGGACAGCCGAAACGTTGATAGGCTCGACCAGCGTAATGAAGAGTGACATTCGTGGCGCTGGCGCGCTCGAGTGCTTGCGCCAGCTCGGACGGGTCACCGTTAAAATCGGCGATCCCGTTGCAGCCCAGCAGTGAGCGCGATTCAGCGGCGCCCTCCATGACTAAAAAATCGGCAGGTGATGACTCGTTAGGCCGATATTTGTGCGCCAACCAGCTATACGCGCCAATGCCGCAAACCTGCGGCGGCAGGCGCGTGGTAATGATGACCGTGGGCGACGCACTCATGCCGGAGAGAGGTTTTTTGAAAATGCGCCCCAGAATTTCCGCGTTTGATCAACGAGCATAAACTCTCGCTCGGCCAGCGCGAGCGCGCTCGCGGAAACTTCGGCCCGCCTTTGTGCCGTTAACCCGGAAAACGCTGCCGCGATTTCGCTCGGCTCCAGGCTGGTCACGAAAACCGCCGCTTCATTCCGGTTCAACAAATCGAAAGCTGCCGAGGTAGCCGGACCATGATACAAAATTGGAACACCGCTGCCCGCGTACGTCACCATTTTGGTGGAGAGACTATACCGCGCGAATTTTTCATGCGCCGCACCGAATGGCATCGGCAAATACAGCAGATCGGCGGTTTCCATATCCACTCGCACTTGTGCTTCGTTCGCGAAGGGCAGCACCGTCACTCCTTTTGCACCATCGAGGACCTGCGCGCGAATGTGTTCGCAGCGACACGTGACACGAACGTTGGCCGGTGGGTGGGCGCGCTCGAAGCGGGCAATACCATCGAGAAGCGCACGCAGGTTCTGCTCGTACCCCATGTGAAATAATCCCATGAAGTAAATTCGTAAGTCATTCGAATCGGCTCCGACTCGAGGTGGCGTCAAATCCGTCAAGCCATCAGTGACCACGTGGTATTCTCTCGCGCCGTACCGCTCGCAATATTCGCGGCCAAGCGCTTCGGAGATGACAAAACGCGCCGAGGCCTCCCGCCACGCGGCGCGCATCGCGGCTTCGCGCTCCTCCGGCGAGCCCGCGCCGGTCGCGGTGTAGGCGAGGTCGTCATGCAAGCTGATAAAAAACGGAAGCGCCAGTTCGCGCGCGACTGCGTGGACTTGCGCGAAATCAAGCCCGGCATGTGGCACGGCATGAATCGCGCGAGCGCGCTCTTGCAGGCAAAACTTTTTCAGGCGCTTTCTAAACATGGGAGCGAACAATGGGGCGGTCACATTCGGGACCGGAGCGAACCGGCTGTGCTCGATTCGTCCCCAGGCTGGACGGCTCGGCAAATGGATTTCATTTGGCCAGGCCCTCGGTTTTCCCGGTGAAGTGCAAACGCTTTGCCAGGCGAAGGGAGCGCGCTCGAGCAACGCGCGCAGGATGCGCGCACCGCCGCCGGCCGACCCCAGGCTGAATGGTTGGACGAACAGAATCTTCCCTTCTTTCTCGAGCGCATGGCGATAGGCGTCGAGCGTCGCCTCCGCAATCGCGGGCCAGGAAAATTCTGTGGCCGCTTCAGCACTGCGCACGGACATTTTCTCATAGCTGCCGGGATTGAACTGAAGAATTTCGCAGAGAGCGGTCGCGAACGCCGCCGGATCGCCCTTTGGAACGAGTAGCTCGGGCAGGTGCCTCGCGAGAAGATCGCGCGGACCGGCCGTATCGTAAGCGACGGTGGGAATTCCCGACGCAAGTTGTTCGAGCACCGCGAGCCCGAACCCTTCCGCGTAACTCGGAAAGGCGCCGGCCGTACAATCCGCCAGCAATCCTGGAAGATCGTCAGGTTGGTAATCGGAAATGAATTCGAGACCATCGAGGGTCTCCATCTGGAGGTCCGGCAGGATTGCAGGGGAATCAACCATTGTGCCGAGGAAACGAAATTGA
>JBEEHO010000085.1:0-4336 GCA_041167425.1 Verrucomicrobiota bacterium
AAGAAGCACGACACCCAGCTCGATGCGCTGCTCCGCGCGCGGTTGAAAACCACGCTCACGATAGAATCGCTTAATCTCGTCAACGGTTTGCCGAGCTGGTTCATCCAGGTGGTGATGCTTGCGTTTGGCGTCTTCATTGCTTTCCGCTCCACCGATCCCGGCGCCGCGGGAAATGTGGTGGCCATTTTTCTTCTCACGCCCCAGCTGATGGCGCCGATCGGCGCGCTTTCCGCCTACATCGTGATGGCGGGCAGCGCCTGGCCTCGAATCGAAACGGTGACCAAGATGCTGGAGTCGCACGCCAGCCGTGAAGACCGCTCCGGCGATTTCAGGGCGGATTCAATCGCGCCCACGTTAGCGGCGAAAAATCTCACTTTTTCCTACAAGCAGGACAGCCGCCTTATTTACGACGACGTCTCCTTTGATCTGCCGCCGGGGAAAATCACCGGGTTCGTCGCCAAAACGGGGCAGGGCAAAACCACCTTCTTCAAACTGGCGCTGCGTTTTTACGATCCGCAAAAAGGCCAGGTCATTCTGGGTGGCCGGCCGGTCGAGGAATACGCGGCGGACAATTTGTACGACCATATCGCGATGATGTCGCAATTCCCGGCCTTCTTTTACGACACGCTCCGGGTCAACATGACGATGGCGAAGCCGGACGCGACGGACGCGGAAATTCGCGCGATCTGCGAGGAGACAGGCATCTGGGAAATTTTGCAGGCGGGAGCCAAGGGCGATCCGCTCGACGCAGAGTTCGCCGCGGGGCGCCGCCTCTCGGGCGGTCAACGCAAACTCCTAGCGCTCACGCGCTGCCTGCTGCGCAACCCCGCGATCTTATTTCTCGATGAACCGACCGTCGGGATGGATAACCAGGAGAAGTTCGCCATTCTGGGAATGATCCGGCAGGCCGCGAAGGATCACACGGTCATGGTGGTCGATCACGATCTCCATTGGTTGCTGCCGTTTTGTGATAATTTCATCGTCTTGAGTGAAGGGAAAATTGTCGAGCAAGGGACTGGAGAGGAGCTGCTGGCCAGGAAGGGTTTGTTCCACGACCTCTATTACGCCTCGGACACCGGCGCAGCGCCGGCCCACTCGCAGGCCGCCCATGCCGCGGCCGCGGCGGTTCCCGTTTGAATTTGAACCACGATTGCCCGCGAGGTGAAAGATAACTCGCAAAATGCGCGAACCTATCAGTCTAACAGGAAACAATGAAACGACGGCGGAGCAGGCAAAGGCTTGTGACGCCGGACAAGATCAGTAAAGATTTGCTGCCAGATCGAGTGATGTGGCGGCGGAACAAAAACAACGAAAACACGAAAGGATACTATTATGGCTGACGAAAAATCAGGCAAGAAGCCCGAAAAAGAGGGCGGAGCTGGCGGAGAAAAAGGCGGCGATTCCAGCGAGGTGGGCGGTCGCTCACGTCAACTTCTCTATACGTGCTTCAACGACGGCGCGGGCAACTACGTCTCGAGCGGTTGGACCTGGTTCACGTGCTGGAAGTGCCGCGCGCTGAACTACATGTAAGCTGCCCGAACGGGCTCAGAGGAAGCGCAGGATTTTCATATCCTGCGCTTCCATTTTTTTGTGAAGGCTGCACCGCGAGATGCAGCCTTCATGCATTAAGGCAGCTATCGTGATTCCCATGCGGCCACCGTGTCAGGTTACCAGCGCGACGATGCCTTGAATGCAATGCCAGGCTATCGACCAACGTCGCGGCGTCCCATCGCCGATGCTTTTCGCCGAACCGCCCAAGGCGCGACGAGTCTGTGCGTGCGCCTTGAAGTTTCGCCCGACACGATTTCCTATCTCTCAATCGTCGCGGCTGCGCTCGCGGCAGTTTGCTTTTGGAGATCCGGCGGCCATCCGATCCTTCTCTTGTTCGCGCCCGGATTTTGCTATCTCCGCCTTTGGTTCAACATGCTCGACGGGATGGTCGCCCTCGCTTCCGGAAAGGCGAGTTGGCGCGGCGAAATTTTGAACGATCTGCCCGATCGCATTTCCGACGTCCTCGTTTTCGCCGGCGTGGCGCACAGCGGTTGGATGAATCCGCTCTTCGGGTACTGGGCCGCCATCTTCGCACTCCTGACCGCCTACGTTGGAATGTTTGGGCAAGCCGTCGGCGCTCACCGCGAATTCAGCGGACTAATGTCGAAACCGTGGCGAATGGTGACGCTGCATGCCGGCGCCTGGGTCACGCTCGCTTGTTCTTGGTGGAACGCTGGAACGATCCGATTCGCGAGCTTGACGGTTCTGGACTGGGCCTGCCTTATTGTTGTCGCAGGCTGCGTGCAGACCATGAGCATCCGATTGAAACGAATCATGGCCGCGTTGCGGGCGAAGTCTGCTGCCAATTAATGTCGCCGCAACACGCGCTTCACGATCCCGTTTTTGCCGCGTATCTCCGCATTATTTTCGGCTCGCTGGCGGCGGGGGGAATTGTGCTCGGACTCCTGCAGTGGGGATGGAAAAAACAACTCGGTCCGATCTGGAGCACGTACCGATCATGGCTCGTGCTCGCGCCCATCGGGATGGCTGTGATCTTCGCCGGACGCATCCCCACCATCATCGGGATCACGCTTCTGGCGATTTTCGGGTTCAAGGAATTCGCGCGGGCGTCAGGGCTTTATCGCGACTGGTGGATGACCGGCGCAGCCTACGCGGGCATCATCACCGTGGGCGCGGCATCTTGGATGGCTCATCCCCGGCGCGAGGAGCCCGGCACCGGCTGGTACGGACTTTTTGTCGCCGTGCCGGTCTTCGCCATCGCTCTGATCCTGATCGTCCCGATCCTGCGCAATCGCGCGCGCGGCGAATTGCAGCGGATGTCGTTAGGCATCGTCGGGTTTGTTTATATCGGCTGGATGTTCGGGCATCTGGGTTTTCTCGCCAATGCCGTGAACGCGTACGGTTATCTGCTCTATGTGATCTTCGCGACGGAATTAAACGACGTGGCGGCATTCACCTTCGGCCGTTTGTTTGGCCGTCATCCATTGCGGAGCGAGATCAGCCCGAACAAAACCTGGGAAGGCGCGTTAGGCGCGCTGACGGTTTCGATGGCGCTGCCCTGGCTGTTGCGGTTTTCCTTTCCGGATTTCGGGCCATGGCAATTGATCCTGACTGGATTGATCGTCGGCATCGGCGGGCAGCTCGGTGATCTCTCGATCAGCGTGATCAAGCGTGACATCGGGACGAAGGATATGGGAGGTTTGATCCCTGGCCACGGCGGCATCCTCGATCGGATCGATAGTTTGATTTATGTCGCGCCGCTCTTCCTGCACATGGCCGGCTATTATCACGAGCTCCGATGAAGAAATGGCAATACGAGCGCGCGCCCGATCTCGATCAAACGATGATCGAGCGGCTGCGGAATTTTCCCCGCGAACCGGACATGCTTGTCTATGGATTGCGTTCGCTCGTGGCGCTGATCATCCGCGGACTGCTGCGCACCTACTGCCGCTTCGAGATCGTCGGAGAAGAACATTTGCGCAGTAATCGTTCGTTTGTGCTCGTCGCGAATCATTCCAGTCATCTCGATACCGTCTGCCTGCTGGCAGGCTTGCCCTTGCGGAGATTGCATCGGGCATTTCCGGCGGCGGCGGCGGATTATTTTTTCAAAAGCGTGCCGCGCACCTGGGTCGCCACGGTGGTCGTGAACGCATTGCCCTTCGCGCGGCAGACGCACGTCCGGCAAAGTCTCGCGATTTGCGGCGAGCTGCTGGCGAATGCCGGCAACGTCCTGATTATTTTTCCGGAAGGCACCCGCTCGATCACGGGAAAGCTCCAGGAATTCAAGGGTGGCATTGGCGCGCTCCTGGCTGGCCGGGACGTTCCTGTTCTCCCGTGTTATCTGGACGGGGCCTTCCGCGCGTGGCCAAAAGGCAGCCGCTGGCCGCGGCCGCGAAAAGTGCGCCTCATCATTGGCGCGCCGCGCAATTACGCATCCGTTCCGCTCGAAAAAAGCGCGAGTGCTTTCATCGCGACGGAACTTCACGATGCGGTCGCGCGAATCGCGCAGGAACATGCAGGCC
The DNA here is from genome assembly GCA_041167425.1 of Verrucomicrobiota bacterium. Taxonomy (GTDB): domain Bacteria; phylum Verrucomicrobiota; class Verrucomicrobiia; order Chthoniobacterales; family UBA10450; genus AV80. Next base: position 4,035 of record JBEEHO010000085.1, read on the forward strand.
GCTGAAGAAATGTTCGCGAGTTGGGACGGCGCGGAACTTTTCTACCGCGCCTGGGTTCCGGCTGAAGCGAAAGAAAAGGCTCTGCTGCTTTTTCATCGCGGGCACGAACACTCCGGCCGCTGGTCGGACGTAGTGGAAATGCTCGGACTTAGCGGCGTGGCCATTTTCGCGTGGGATGCGCGCGGCCATGGCCGCTCGCCGGGCGAACGAGGCTCCGCGGAAAATTTCGGGGCGATGGTGAAAGACGTGGACGCTTTCGTGCGCCACGTCACCGAACATCACGGCTTCGCGTTGGAAAACAT
>JBEEHO010000086.1:0-5934 GCA_041167425.1 Verrucomicrobiota bacterium
CAATTGCCGGCCGCCGCGATCCGATCCAATCAGGCCCACCACCCTCACATCCTCGATGAATTCGCGGAGATTGCGCGCCACGTTGGCCGCGCCGCCGGGATAAAAACTTTCGCCGGTGACTTCCACCACGGGAACCGGAGCTTCGGGCGAAATCCGGCCGACCTTGCCCCAGACAAATTCGTCCAGCATCAGGTCGCCGATCACGAGAATGCGCTTTGTCCGGGCGTGCGCCAGGATCTCTTTCAAGCGGGGCGCGTTCATAAAGCTGAACTCAGCCGATGAAAAAGAAATCCCGGCGGATGCCACCGGTGAGGGAGGTTGGTGCGATTCAGGTGAGTCAAAATCTTAGGTGGCTAAATTTGTGCGAGACAGACTTCTGCTTAGAGTGACTCATTAACCTGAATACGAAGGCGAAATCAACAGTCGAAGCTAGCCGATGATCTCATTCGCTAAAATTTGCAAACTCACTGTCGCTCTTACCGCGGGCCTGTCGCTCTGTGCCGACGCCGCGGAAACAGCGAAACACATCGACGTTAAGCAACTCTCGAAAAAGGTGGACGACGTGGTCGTGCCGTCGCCGATCGAAGTTTTTGGCGCGCTCAATAAACTCGGCGGCGTGAACTGGCGCGAGTACGTGCGCAACGACAAGGGAAACAATTTCACCGAGCGTCCGCGCATAGCTCTTCTCCTCGGAGCGGTCATCGCCGACGGCTTTATCGCGGTGCAAGCCGAGGATGCGCCGACAGTGAAAGAGATCGGCCAGCGGGTCCTGGCGCTGGCGAAGGGCATTGGGGTCGGTAACTCGATTACGCCACATGCCAAGGCGATCACGGAAGCAGCCGACCGCCGGAACTGGGTCGGCGTGCGCCAGGAACTGGATCGCACTCAGAACAGCGTTCAGCAGGCGATGAACGAAGTGCACGACCAGAAGCTCTCGCAATTGGTCAGTCTCGGTGGCTGGCTCCGCGGCACGGAAGTGCTCACCGCAGTGGTGAACAAGCGCTATTCTGAAGATGGCGCCGAACTTCTTCATCAGCCGGACCTGCTTTCCTACTTCGAAAACCGGCTGCAATCGATGCCCGAGTTCAACCTTAAACTGCTGACGGACATTCACTCCGCGCTGCTCGAAGTGCGGCCGCTAATCGATGTCGGGGAAGCGCACATCTCTCCAGCCTCCGTGAAGAAAATCAACGAGATCACCACTCGATTAGGCGAGGCGATCACCAAGAAATAATCCCCCGATGATTGCTCTCCTTAAATCAGCGTTCCGCGCGAGTTTCCTGCTGGCGTGCGCCCTTGCGCTCGCCCCGGTTGCGCGCGCGTCGGTGGATGACGCGCAATCTTTCGCTCTCCAGGCGGCCGAGCCCTACGTTAAAGAAGGCTTCCAGGTCCGCGAGGATTATTGGGGTGGCGATCTCGCCGCGGGCGAGAAAAAGGCGGTGCGACAGCAACTCTTCAAAGGGAACGAATACTGGTTTTGGCTGGGGACCGAAGTCGAGGCGGCGAAAGTGTCCGTCCACATTTACGACTCGGAAGGCAAACTGGTCGAGCAACCGGACGGTTGGCAGAAGGGCCACTTCGCCGCCGCGCACATCGTCCCGAAAAACACCGGCAGCTATTTTGTTATCGTAGAAATCGAGCAATCGCCGGAGGAACGGACTCATTGGGCGCTTGTTTACGGCTTCCGCTAGGCGCCGGAGTAGACCGCGCTGCGTGGCGTTTTCCAACGGCCCGAGGGCGGGCTCTTTCCGACTTTAGCCATGGATCTGGCCAGCCCCCGCGCCGGAGTTTGACACTTTCTGCCGTGGCCGTATCATCAGCGCCCCTTGGTTTCGCGCCGAAATGACTGAAAGTCGCACGCTCCAATTTGAGAGCGCACGTGCTGTGCAGTCTCTTTACGCGAACGATCTCAAACTCTTGAAAACGCTGGAAGATTCGCTCGGCGTGAAAGTCACTACCCGTGATGGTTGGGTGAAGCTCGAGGGTGAACCCGGGCAGGTCGATCGCGCCCAGCGCGTGTTCGAGCAATTAGAGCAGGTGCGCCAGAAGGGGGTCGACATTCACAAACACGAGTTCAACTATGCGCTCAATTCCGTGACGGAATCGCGCCCCGACAATCTCAACGATGTGGTGGACGTGAAAATTTCCACCTCGTCGCGCAAGCCGCCCATCGTGGCGCGCACGATTGGCCAGCGCAATTACGTCGAAGCGATTCTCAAACACGACATCGTTTTCGGCATCGGTCCGGCGGGCACGGGGAAAACTTATCTCGCCGTGGCCATGGCGGTGGCGGCGCTGAAGAAGGAGCAGGTCAGTCGCATTATTCTGACGCGGCCGGCCGTGGAAGCCGGCGAAGCGCTCGGTTTCTTGCCGGGCGATTTGCAGGAAAAGATCACGCCCTATCTCCGCCCACTTTACGATTCGCTCCGCGACATGCTCGACCCGGAGGAAATCGAAAGGGCCGTGGCGCGCCAGACCATTGAAGTGGCGCCGCTCGCATACATGCGCGGGCGCACGCTCAGTAACGCCTTTGTCATTCTGGATGAAGCGCAAAACACGACGACGGAACAGATGTTCATGCTCCTGACCCGGATCGGGCCGAATTCGAAATGCGTCGTCACGGGCGATGTGACCCAGATCGATTTGCCGTCGAATAAACGCTCCGGATTGGTCGAAGCGCTCCAGGCCCTGAAAAATGTGAACGGGATTTCGTTTGTTTACTTCAATGAGCGCGATGTGGTCCGCCACGAATTAGTGCGCGCGGTCATCAACGCCTACCAGCAGCACCGATCTCCGGCGAACGTCGCGGCCAACTCCGCGCGCAAATAGACGCATGTTCGATTTTCTCAAACGCAGCCAGCTGGTGAAACGCGGGCTCGCCTCGCGCAAAACGCGCCGGCGCCGTTCGACCAATGAATTGCTCCGCAGCCTCGAATTCGCGCCCTACATCAAGTGGTTCATCTTCGCGGCCTTCGTCGCCGGCATCGCCTTTCTCATCTTCAGCGGCCAGCAGCCGGAGCCGACGAAAAATTTTGTCATCGCCCTTCTCTTTTTCGCCACGGCGCTGACCCAACTTTGGATCAATCAGCCGACCACATTTTTGCGCAGCTCCCGGCTGCTCCTGGTTTTTGGCGTCATCTTTGTCCAGCTCGCGGCGACGAAGCTGGTCCTCATTCTGTGCAATAGCGGAAACTATTCTTTTCTGCGGCCGGAGACCGTGGGACTGATCGCGCCCTATGCATTCGCGCCGCTCGTGCTCAGTGTTCTGCTCGGTCGGAACCACGGGCTCTACGCCTCTGTTTTCGTCAGCCTCTGGAGCAGCATCCTTTTTGGAAAAGTCGACGCGCCGTTGCTCGTTTGCGGATTGATTAGCGGCTTCACCGCAGTGTATCTCACGCTGCAAGTTCGCCGGCGCAGCCGTTTGATTAGGGCCGGGTTCGGCGTGGGCGTGGCCATCTGGCTGTTGTCGCTCACCTTCGGTCTCATCGGGCCGATCGATTTCCTTTCACCCGGCGGGAACGATTGGAAGATGATCGGCATTCAAAGCGGATTCGCGATCGGGAATGGTATTCTCACGGCCACGATCGTCGGCGGCATTCTCCCGATCCTGGAACATCTGTTTCAGATCACGACGGATATTTCCTGGCTGGAGGCGTCCGATCTCAATCACCCGTTACTGAGACGGATGACAATTGAAGCGCCGGGCACTTATCATCACAGCCTGGTGGTCGCGAATCTCGCGGAATCCGCCGCGGAAGCGATCGGCGCGAATGCGACGCTCTGCCGCGTCTGCTCCTACTTCCATGACGTCGGGAAGCTGGTGAAGCCGGATTACTACACGGAGAACATGAACTTCGAGCGCAATCCGCATGACGATCTCGCGCCGACCATGAGCGCACTCATCATTATTGCGCATGTGAAAGAGGGCATTGACCTCGCGCTGAAGCACGGCCTGAACCGGCGCATCGTCGACATCATCCAGGAACATCACGGCACGTCGCTGGTCTATTATTTTTACAAACGCGCACTCCAGCAGCAGGAGGATGCCCGCACCGGCGGCAAGATCATGAACCTGCGGGAAGGGGACGTTCCGGAAGTGCGCGAGGAAACCTTCCGATACAGCGGCCCGAAGCCACAAACCAAGGAGAGCGCGATCATCAGTCTGGCCGACATGGTGGAAAGCGCGTCGCGCAGTTTGGAAAAACCAACACCGCAAAAGATCGAGCAGCTCGTCACTGAGCTGATCGGCCAGCGGATCGCGGATGGTCAGCTGGTGGAATGCGACCTGACATTGGCGGACTTGAACATGATCGCGGAACGCTTTCGGTTCACGCTCATGACGATGTTGCACACGCGCATCGCCTACCCGAAACCGGACGCGAAAACGAGCCTGGTACGGGATGACGGATTGCGCCCGGACGTAATGGCCGAGACGAGAAAACCGGAATCGGCGCCGCCGGTTTCCGCGGCGTGATTGTGAGCAACGGCGCGCTTGAACGTCTGCGTGGTTGGGGAGCGGACACGGCGATCATTCTCGGCTCGGGTCTGAATTCACTTGTCCAGAAGGCGAGTGAAGAAGACACGATTTCGTATTCGGAGTTTGACGAGCTGCCGAAAACCTCGGTCCCGGGACATGCGGGCCGGTTCGTACGCGGAAACGCAAATGGCCGATCGATCGTTTACGCGCAGGGGCGCGTCCATCTCTACGAAGGCCATTCCGCGCGAGTGGTGACAAGCGGAGTGCGGATCCTGGCGGAGGCGGGAATCAAGCGGCTCATCCTCACTAATGCCGCGGGGACCGCGAATGAAACTTTCGCCCCGGGTTCCTGGATGATGATCGCGGACCACATCAATCTCACCGGCACAACACCGCTCCTTGGTCAGGCGACGTTCATCGACATGACGGAGGCGTATTCCCGAGAATGGCGCGCGGAGTTCGCCCGTGCGGCCAAAGCGCAGGGCATGATTTTGCACGCGGGCGTCTACGCCGGACTGCTCGGACCGCAATATGAGACACCGGCGGAAGTGCGCATGCTGCGCGGGCTTGGGGCCGACGCGATCGGCATGTCCACTGTGCTCGAAGCGATTCAGGCCCGCGCGCTCGGTCTGGAAGTGGCGGGGTTCTCCTGCCTGACGAATTGGGCGGCGGGCATTGGCACGGAGAGCCTGAATCATGAAGAAGTGCTGGAAATGGGGAAGGCGGCGGCGGGAAGTTTTTCCCGTCTGTTGAAGGAGTGCCTCGCGTCTGGCCCAAAGGCCTAACGAGAGGTCTCCGGTCGAGCCGTTCTATGGCCGGATCTCGATCGGCGTGCCATCGGCAACCGCGCGCCAGATTTCTTCGATTTCAAAATCAGCCACCGCGATGCACCCGGCAGTCCAATCGGTTCGCCGGTGAAAAGCTCCGATCCAGCCCATGCCATTGCGGATTCCGTGAATCATGATGTCGCAGCCGGGAGGAACGCCGGCAGCCGCGGCGCGATCGATGTCCCGCGCTTCCGGATACGAAACGTGCAAAGCCCGATGGTAATCGCTGTCCTCCTTATGAAAATCGATGCGATAAATTCCTTCGGGCGTTCGTAGATCGCCTTCCTGTTCCTTCGGTCCCACGGGCACGCCGCCTAACGATACGCGATAGATTTTTAGCGGAGCTCCGTCGCGCCACAGCGTGAGGCGACGACCTGCCTTTTCCACGAGCACCCGGTCCGCGATGACGTTCGGGGGCAGGGGATGCAGGTTAAGATGTGCGCCGAAGAGAATGCCGACGGCGGCGAGGCAACAAAGAAGAACGACGAACAGAAACACCTTTAACATTTCTTAATCTGCGAGCGTTTTCTGCTCACGATTACATCTGCCCTAAGTGTCCATCGGCCTTCGCGCCCGAGGTTCGCGGTCCTTCGTCGTCGCGGTGCTGGGAGAAGTGACGAATGGGCCTCC